>CANFZL010000084.1 GCA_947451205.1 Comamonadaceae bacterium | reverse complement strand
GCTGGCGCTGGAGCTGGTGGGGTGTATACGCCAGCAGACTTGAAAATAGTCAAGAACTGATAATTTGATTGGGCGACGCCACTGTAGGTGCCAACGGGCCCCATGCCACTGCTGGCTTGAGCAATATCCCGTTGAAATGACCAGTAAGACAGAAAACCGATGCCATTGAGTTTGGCAAAATTGGCGATCGTTTGCGCTTCATCCAACGAAAATACCGTTCCATCGTCGTTGATACCAATCATCGGCGTGAGCCCCATCATCGCGTATATCTGCGACTTAGATTTACCGGGGTAAACCGTCGCCAATTGCGTGGCTGAAGCCTGAAGGTTAAGGATTGATGCCTGAGCGATAGTCGGTGGCACAGCTTGGGCGTTCAGGTTACTAGCGCCAAAATCCATGCTCATCAAGTTGACCATGTCAATCCGCACACCTGCAGCAACAGTTGTTTTCAACAAATTGATTGAGTTGGTGTCGAGCCCTGTGAACCAACCGGGCAAAGTGAAGGACACATAAAGAGCTGGGTACTTAGCTTGAAGTCTTGCCAAAACACGGGCTCGGCGAGCAGTGCCCGTTGTATTCGAGAGCTGTACCCCCTCGACATCAAAATCTAAGCGTGTAGTTCCTGTGTTAACAATTAAATTATCAATCAAGTTAAACAAGTCATCGTCAGTTGTGCAGGAAATTTCAGCATAGGTTCCATCAGCACCGCCCATAGAAACAATCAGTCGCCCCCCTGCCGCAACATAGTCACGTGCATCTGAAAGCTTGTTGGTGATGTTGGAATCAAAAGCGCATGTACCTCTGGTAATGGCAAAGGCAAGGGTTGCACTGTCCAGACCTGCCGCAGTCTTAGCACTGACTAAGGTTCCAGAACTCCACGCTTGAAAATAAGGAGCCACGTCAAAAGCACTTGCAGTTTGACCCAAGCACAGCACCATTGCTCCAGCTAGCAATTGATTGATCGGATTTAGCTTTTGCGGTATTCGCATGAGATTCTCCTGAAGATGAGTTAATAGCTAGGCAGACGCTGCAACCAAGGACACATACATGCCGCGTTAGGTCATCACAAACGAGCATGGATTTGAGATTTACCAATGCTCTTAATCTTTCCAAACCAGTTAATCGATCTTCATTTTTGGATTCAGGTGAGTCAACGCCAATGTGTAACGCACAGTGCGAAAGAAGAGCATTCAGATGAAATTCATGAATACATCAAAAAATAGCGCCTATCAACGGTAACTTTGATTCGCACAACGTCTGCTTAATCACAACCATGACAGGATCTAAAGCAGAGCAAAGCTTGCTCGGCTTGCTTGTGACGAAATCAGATTCTTTTTACAAATCCGACAACTCAGCCATATGGGTGACGCATGGTATTTACCCTGTCGCAAGCACATCCAAGGCACACCTAAAATCTTGGCCTAACCACCGATGGCCACAGGTCAGAAGTTCAAAAACGGGACCCATCAAAGCCCCAATAACGGAGACAAGTTCATGCAAAAGATCACTAAGACACGCCGTGCTGTGTTGCTCATGGCGGGTACGACGCTGCTGGCATCAAACAGCAGTGTCTGGGCGCAAGGCGCTGCCAACTTTCCCAACAAACCGATCAAAGTCATCGTGCCGTCTGCGCCGGGTGGGGTAGCAGACATCCTGACACGGTTAATTGCACCCAAGATGACCGAAAAACTTGGCCAGCCCGTCATCGTCGAGTACCGGGCGGGTGCAGCGGGCACCATTGGACTGAACTCGGTGGCACGGTCTGCGCCAGACGGCTACACGCTGGTGTTCGTGTCCGAAACGCACGCGGCAGGCGAAACGCTCTACCCCAAACGCGGCTACAGCATGCAGCGTGAACTGGTGCCAGTCACGCCCATCGGCAATTTCCCCCAAGTGCTCGCCGTCAATAAAAACTTACCGATCAACTCCGTCAAAGAATTAATCGATTACGCCAAAGCCAACCCGAACAAGCTGTCCTATGGCTCCGGTGGCGTCGGAAACACTTACCACATGGGCATGGAGCTGATGAACCAGATGGCCGGCATCCAGATGCAGCACATCCCCTACAGCGCAGCCAGCTCTGCCCGTACAGACCTCATTTCAGGCCAAATTCAGTTGATGTTCGACACCGTCGGCAGCATGGAGCCACATATCAAGGCCGGTACGGTTCGCGCAATTGGCATCAGCTCGGCCCAACGCTATCCCCGCTTGGCAAGCGTGCCGACACTGGCTGAAGCCGGTGTGCCCGGCTACTTGTTTGAGTCTTGGTGCGGACTGATGGGGCCCGCCGGCATGCCTGCCGGAGTAGTCACAAAAATCAACGACGCAGTCACCTTCGCCCTACAAGACAAACAGATTCAGGCGTTGTTCGAACAAAACGGTGTCATCCCCAGAACCGGTACACCCCAGGAGTTTGGCGGCTGGATCAAAACGTCTATCGACAAGCTGGCGCAAGTCATCAAAGTCGGCGACATCAAGGTCGATTGAGGTCGGTCTAAGCCAACAAGGTCATTGATGCATTTTCCATACAAGCGCTTGGCTATCGCCAGCGCTGCAACGGCACTTCTGTGCGTTTTCAGCCAAGCACAAGCGCAAACTTGGCCCACCAAGACAGTGCGCTTCATAGTGCCCTTCTCGCCAGGTGGCGCCAACGACCTGATGGCCCGTGCAGCGGCCGAAGGGGCCGGCAAAGTACTCGGTCAAACCGTCATCGTTGAAAACCGAGGCGGAGCCGGAGGTTCATTGGGCGCAGACATCGTCGCCAAGAGCACGCCTGATGGCTACACATTCTTGATCAGCGCTGCCGGCGTCATCTCGAACAGCATGATCAAAAAATCGCTGCCGTTCAAAGACGACGACCTCGTTCCCGTCGTCATGATTGGGGTCGCACCGTCGGTCATCGTGGTGCCAAAATCTGCGCCTTATAACAACTTGCTTGAATTTGTCGAAGCCTCCAAAAAAGGCCAAGGCTTCAATTTTGCGACGGCCGGCACGGGCAGTACGCCGCACTTCGTCGCTGAAATACTGAACGTCAAATACGGCGCCAAGCTGCAGCCAGTGCCCTACAAGAGCGGATCGGAAAGCACCACCGCAGTGCTCAGCAAACAAGTTGAAGGCACTTCAGAGGCCAGCATCATTGCCTTGCCACATATTCGCGGCGATGGTCGCTTCAAACCGCTGGCCACCACCTGGACCCAACGCATTTCGGCTTACCCGCAACTCTCGACCGCCGTCGAGCAGGGTTTCCCGGATCTGCAAATCGCGCACTGGGCCGGTCTGCATGCACCGCGCGGAACACCGCCGGAGATCATGGACAAATTAGCCGCCGCCGTTGACAAGGCCATGCATGATCAAGCCAACATGGACAAGCTGAGCAGACTGGGCATTGAGCCCGTAGGCGGAACAAGGCAAGAATTCGTCGCCTTCGTCGATGCTGAACGCAAACGCTTGGGCGAGATCGTCAAAGCCGCACAAATGAAGGAAGAATGATGAGTACCAAGCAACAACTGCGCGCGCTCGTTGAAGCACGCCGTGGCGTCGTCGTTCCGGGGGCCTTCAACGCGCTGTCTGCGCGTGTCATCGTTGACTTGGGCTTTCAAGCCATTTACGTCACGGGTGCAGGCGTCACCAACATGACGTTTGCTTTGCCAGACCAGGCCTTCATGGGTCTGAGCGATATCGCAGACCACACCGCCCGCATCCGCGATGCTGTGGATGTGCCGCTGATCGTTGACGCCGACACCGGCTTTGGCAACGCCCTCAACACCTACCAAACCGTCCGTACGCTAGAGCGCGCGGGTGCCGACTGCATCCAAATCGAAGACCAGGTCAGCCCCAAACGCTGCGGCCACTTCTCTGGCAAAGAAGTTATCACCACCACCGAGATGATCGGCAAGATCAAGGCCGCAGTAGATGCTCGCCGTGACTCCGATTTACTCATCATGGCCCGCACCGACGCTTGTGCTGTGTTTGGCTTTGAGGCTGCGCTCGAACGCGCCCAGTTGTTCAGCGAAGCCGGCGCGGACATTCTGTTTGTCGAAGCTGTGACCACCGCAGATGAAATTCGTGCCTTGCCCGCACGCTTGAAGAGCCCACAACTGATGAACATGGTGATCGGCGGGAAAACGCCGATTTTCAGTGCCGAAGAATTGGGCGGACTCGGCTATGGCATCGTCTTGTATGCCAATGCGGCCTTGCAAGGCGCGGTCTCCGGCATGCAAAATGCGCTCACCGTTTTACGCGACACGCAGCGCATTGACGAAGACTCAGGACTGGTGGTGTCGTTTGCCGAGCGCCAACGGCTCGTCGGCAAACCACAGTGGGACGCCATGGAAAAGAAATACCAGTGAACGTGGGCTGCTGATGAAATACGTTTGGCTTGCTGCCACTTTCTTTCCTTGTCTCTTGGTGGCGACAGTTAGTCAGAGCAAGACTGCCACCGAAGTCTATGAATATGCATCCGCCAGCACGGTCGTCGTCAAAAACGTTGACCCTATCGCACATCAAAAAAGTACCGGTACTGGCGTCGTGATCGGGGACGGTCAAGTCGTGACCAACTGCCACGTCATTAAAAATGCAACGTTGCTGACGGTGCGCAGTGCGGACAAAGACTACCCGGCAAACCTGCAATACGCAGACTGGGAGCGCGACCTGTGCTCGCTCACAGTCGCTGGTCTGGACCTCCCGGCCGCTTTGCTGGGTAATTCAAGAAAGTTGAAAGTCGGCGCCAAAGTTTATGCATTGGGAACACCCAAGGGGCTCGCCCTCACCCTTTCGGACGGCATCGTTTCCGGCTTTCGCGTGCGGCAGAACGGTCGCTACATCCAGACCACGGCCGCCATCTCACACGGTTCCAGCGGCGGCGGTTTGTTCGATGAGAATGGTGCGCTCCTCGGGCTCACTACTTTTTACATGGCCGACGGTCAAAACCTGAATTTCGCCCTTCCCATTGAATGGGTGAACGAACTGGCACTGCGCAGCGCACAAGCTCTTGCGCTAGCTCCGCCGCTTACACCACATACGCCTAAGGCAACGCAGTGGCAGAAAAAATCCAATGCGCTGGAAGCTCGTAAAGACTGGACGGGGTTGCTTAAACTCAGCGACCAATGGACCCAGGCCGAAGCAGACAACCACAACGCTTGGAAAAGCTTAGGTGTCGCTTTCTATAGAACCGGGCAAACGGATCAATGCATTGAAGCCTGGGGCAAGGCCGCTCGCTTCAACCCGGATGACGCTGATGTGTGGTTCCTGATGGGCGTTGCGCAGGCTTTAGCTGGTCAAAGCAGGAAGTCGATTGCGGCCTACCTGAATGCGTTGAGCATTGAGCCGACCGATACGGTTGCCTGGTACAGCTTGGGTGAACAGTACGGACTAACAGGCCAGCCCAGCAAGGTTCGCGACGTCTACAAACAGCTAAAAAAGTTAGACCCGCGCAGCGCGGAGCAATTTTTCAGCAAGTTTGTGATGCCGTGATATCAAGGTGCGGTACTTGGCTGGACTTGCCAGCCACCGCCCAAGGCTTTGATCAGCACAACGGTCGTGATCAACCTTTGACCCAAAATTTGTGAAGCCTGTCGCTCGCTGTTCAGCAAAGTTTGTTGAGCCGTGATGACGTCGAGATAATTGGCGATGCCGCCTTCATACCGTTCGCTGGCGATGTTAAAGACCCGCGTGGCGCTTTTGACAGCCGTCAAGGTTTGCTTGTAGGCGAGATCCAAAGACGCCACGCCACTGATGCCGTCTTGCACTTCCTGCATGGCCGTCAGCACAACACGGCGGTAATTGGCCACCGTCACGTCGTAACCGGAACGACTGAAATCGAGGTTGGCCTTGATCCGGCCACCGTCAAACAGCACCTGTGTAGCAGTCACTCCCAGTGACCAAACCATACTCGGGGCGCTGAACAGTTTAGGCAGACTCGTACTGTCCAAGCCAAAGCTCGGCCCAACAATCACGCTGGGATAAAAAGCCGCGTTGGCCACGCCAATCTGTGCATTGGCTACAGCCATGGCCCGCTCGGCCAAAGCCACATCAGGACGACGCTCCAGAACGTCAGAGGGAATGCCAAGAGGCACGGCTGGCGGCGGCGCTAATTTTGATTGCGGCGCAATTGAAAATTGCGGGGCCGGCGTTCCGGTCAAGGTGGCGATGGCATCCTCGTACACCGCACGCTGGCGCTTGAGCAAGTAAACCTGAGACAAGGTCGTGTCCAGCAGGGCTTGCTGCTGCGCCATTTCGAGACCCGATGTAGCGCCCAAATCATGACGATCTGTAGCCATCACCAGTAACTTTTTTTGCAACTCTATAGATTGAGACAGCACCTCAAGATCAGCGTCGAGCGCCCGCAAATTGAAGAAATTGATCGCAACATCAGCCGCCAACAGCAACTTGGTGTTTTCCAAATCTGCAGCTGATTGCTCAGCAGTCGCAGTGGCACCGTCAACCAAGTTTTGCACCCGACCGGCTAAATCAACTTCATAACTCACGGCGAGTGACGGCACGATGTCGTTTTGAATCGTCGAAAAATTAGCCGTGTTGTTTTTGGTCCAAGGCCGGTTGGCCGAAATCCGCTGATTCGCGACACGGGTTCCCAGATTGACCTGCGGAAACAGACTGGCTGACGTTGATGCCAGTGTCGCTCTGGCCTGTGCCAAGCGGGCATTGGCCGCAGCCAAAGTCTGATTGCTCAACATCGCCTTTTGTTCCAATGCGTTCAGCTGCGCGTCTTCAAATCGTTCCCACCATGGGCCCTTGGCCGCCTGATCGTTAGGCGCACTGGTGCGCCACGGTGCTTGGGTCTGCCAGGTCACGGGCATGTCTACCTGAGGCTTGGTATAGATAGGCGCCGTACTGCAGCCGGCCAACAGCGCACTGACAGTGAAAAGACATTTGAGCTTCATGATTTACGCCAGGCTCACGGTTTTTCAGACGCTTTGCTTGTCCGGCTGCCGCCAGTGCTTTTATCGGTCTTGGCCACTTTGTCATCCTCGGCAGCGACGAAGCTAACTTCAGCACCCGTACTCAATGAATCGGGCGGATTCAGCACCAAGCGTTCGCCGCTTTCCAGACCGCTCGTCACCTCCACTTTCACACCGTAGTTGCGGCCCAGCTGCACTGGCTTGATGTTCACATGATTTTTATCATCCACCACAGCCACCATCGTGCCTTCGCTGCGAATAATCAAGGCATTGTTCGGAATCGACAAGCTGCGGCTCAGCGCCAGCGGAATCTCAACTTGAACAAAGGCACCCGGCAACAACACGCCGTCTTTGTTGGCGAGCGAGACTTCCACCTGCAAAGTGCGTGATTGCGTGTCAATGGAGGCACCCGTGCGGGCCACTTTGCCCTCGAATTTTTTACCACTCAACTCCGCCTGGGTCACCACCACGCTTTGCCCGACCTTGATCAGTTGCGCGTAACTTTGCGGCACATTGACGTACAGGCGCAAAGGGTCAGTTTGCGTGACGATGAACAAGGCCCGAGCCAAACCACCGCCAGCACCCGCGTCAATCAAATCACCCGTGTCGACGTTCCGCCGTGTGATCACGCCGTCGGTCGGAGCCAGTAATTTCTTGAATCCTTGCAACTGACTGAGTCGCTGCACGTTCGCCTCAGCAGCGGCCAGGTTAGACACCGCCTGGTCACTGGCACTGCGTTTTTCATCGAGCTCCTGCTGCGAGACCACATCTTTTTGACGCAATGCGTCCCAACGCGCTGCCGTGCTTTTAGCCAGATCAAGACTGGACTGTGCCTGTTGTCGCGCGGCCACCGCTTGCGAGAGTTGCTGGTCAGTCTCTGGCGTTTCGATTTCAGCCAACAACTCACCGCGGCTCACACGCGCGCCAATGTCCTTGGTCCAACGCTTGACGTAACCGCCAGCCCGCGCATAAATCGGTGACTGTGTGTAGCCTTGCAGCGTGCCCGGCAGCGCAATGGTTTGGCCCGCTTCACTTGACTTGGCCAGCGTGGTCTTGACGTAGTTGCGACCTCGCTCAACCACGCCCGCCTCCAGCTCTTGGGTATTTTGCATGCGGCTGACCACCGTGCGGGCAGCGCCCAGCCCCAACAACACCAGCACAACGGCCACCACTATTTTGGTTCGGCGCACGACCGCGCCTCGCTTCAACAATTCGCCGGCGTCCTCAACCTGCAAAGGATGGACAGCCATTTGGGAATGACGCTCTTCAGACATGAATCAAAGCTCCTGGGACGAAATGCGAAGTTCACGCGCCGCCTGTTGCCGCGCTTTGCGGTGCGACAGGCGCTGATGAACTTCGGCGTAAATAACGGGTACAAAAAACAGCGTCGACACGGTGGCGAACAACAAGCCACCAATCACCGCACGACCCAAAGGTGCATTTTGTTCAGCGCCCTCCCCCAAGCCCAAAGCCATGGGGATCATGCCGATGATCATGGCCAGTGCGGTCATCAACACTGGCCGAATTCGGGTGGCACCCGCTTCCAGCGCGCAAGACAAAGGCGTGATGCCGTCTTCTCTGCGTTGGCGTGCAAAGGCAATCACCAAAATACTGTTGGCGGTGGCCACGCCCATCGTCATGATGGCGCCGGTCAGCGCTGGCACACTGAGCGTGGTGCCAGTGATGAACAGCATCCACGCGATGCCAGCCAAGGCAGCAGGCAAGGCGGTGATGATGATGGCCGCGTCAATCCACGACTGAAAGGTCACCACAATCAGTAAATACACCAACACAATCGCCATCGCCAGGCCCAAGCCAAGACCGATGAACGACGAGCGCATGGTCTCCACCTGACCGCGAATCACCACTTGGTTACCCCGCGCCAGTTTGGGTGAAATTTCATCCACCAGTTTTTTGATCTGGCCGGCCACATTGGCCAAGTCTGTGCCCTGAACGCCGACATACACATCAATCGCGGGCTGCAAGTTGTAGCGTGAAACGATGGGCAACTGCCGCCCGGTTTTCGCTTCCACCAAGTTGCCGAGCAACTGATTCGTGGTGTTCGACACGGTCGCTCCATTGACGCCGCTGTTGGCGTTGGGCGCCGGGCCAATCGGCAGGCTGAGCAGCGAATCAATCGAGTCAACTTTGTATTGAGGCGACTGAACCACGACGTTGTAAACGACGCCGTTTTTCGGATTCAGCCAGAACGCCGGTGCTGTCTGAGAACTGCCCGACAAGGCGATCAAGACGTTTTGGCCGACATTGGTCGCGCCCAGCCCGAAGTGTTGCAGGCGAGTTCGGTCCATCTTCAAATAGACCACCGGGCCGTCTAAACGTTGGTGAACGTGGGCGTCGACGGCACCCGGTATTTTCCGAATCGCCGCTGTCAGTTCAGCTGCTCTGGCGGCATTGCCTTCCAAGTCATTGCCGGTGAACTGCACGTCGATGGCCGCTGGCAGCCCGAAGTTCAGAATCTGCGTTGAAATATCGGCAGGTTGAAAGAAAAATTCAACACTCGGAAAGCGCTTTGGCAACTCAGTGCGCAGCAAATTGACAAAGCCCTCCGTCGGCTTGTGCCCTTCTTTCAGGGACATCAAAATCTCAGCGTCCATGGTGCCGATGGTGCCGGCGTTGCTGTACGACAGGTTGATACCGCTGTTAGGCAGGCCGACGTTGTCCAAAATAGTTTCGAGTTGGTCAGCAGGCACCAACTCGCGAATAGCCGCTTCAACAGCGTCAGCAATGCGCGCCGTTTCTTCAATCCGCGTACCCGTCGGTGCCCGCATGTGCAGGCGCATTTGACCCGCATCGACACTCGGGAAAAAATCTCGGCCCAGCAAGGGGTACAGCAAACACGACAGCAGACAAAAGCCGAGAAACAGCGAGATGAAGCGCCCACGATGTGAAAGTGCGGCCGACAAGGCCAGCGTGTAGGCTCGACGCACATGCTCAAACTGTGCGTCAAAACTTCTGTAAACCCGCTGCAATAAACCCGGATTTGTATCCGCCTTTGCGGCTTCATGCACACCGCCCATCATCAGCATGACCAAGGTCGGGACCAAGGTGCGCGACAAAATGTAAGAGGCGATCATGGCGAAAACAACCGCTTCGGCCAAGGGCACAAACAGAAAACGCGCTACGCCAGACAAGAAAAACATCGG
>CANFZL010000083.1 GCA_947451205.1 Comamonadaceae bacterium | reverse complement strand
GCCTTGCCAAGCATCGCAGAATCTTTGCAGGTGCCGCCGCTTCACTTGAACCTGGCCATCACGTCCTACTTGTTGAGCTTGGCCGTCTTCATCCCGATCAGCGGCTGGCTCGCCGACCGCTTCGGTGCCAAGCGTATTTTTTGTCTGGCGATTGTGTGTTTTTCGCTCGGCTCGGCGCTGTGCGGTATCGCCAACACGCTGCCCGAACTGGTTGTTTTTCGGATTCTGCAAGGCTTGGGCGGCGCCATGATGGTGCCCGTCGGGCGTTTGATTTTGCTGCGCGCGGTGCCGCCATCAGACATCGTTTCGGCGATGGTCTGGTTCACCGTGCCGCCAGTGATCGGTCGCATGGTCGGGCCGCTGTTTGGCGGCGCGATTGTCTCGATGACTTCTTGGCGCTGGATTTTCCTGGTCAATATTCCGTTTGGCGTGTTGGCCGTCTTGCTGGCCATGACCTTTGTCGAGGACACGCATGAAAGCGCGCCGCCAGTGCCTTTCGACAGCATCGGTTTTTTGCTGCTGGCCTTTGGCCTGACGACGCTGCTTGGCGCGCTGGAGATCGCCGGCAAAGCTCTCGCCCCCGGCTGGGTGTCTTGGCTGGCGGCCGGCCTGGGCGTCTTGGCGCTGTGGCGCTACTTTTGGCATGCTCGCCGCCAGCCAGAGCCGATCATTGACCTGGACATCCTGCGCTTTCAAACCTTCCGAACCAACGTCTTGGGCGGTACGCCGCTGCGCATCGCCATTGGAGCTTCGCCTTTTTTGTTGCCCTTGATGCTGCAAATCGGTTTTGGCCTGTCGCCGCTGGTCTCGGGCGGGCTGACCGTGGCCACCGCGATTGGTGCGCTGGGCACGCGGGCCGTCATGCGGCGGGCGATTCATGATTTTGGATTTCGCCAGTTGCTGATAGGCGCGACTATTTTGAGCAGCGCGGCTTACATGAGTTACGGTCTGTTCAAGCCAACGACCTCGCATCTGCTGATGTTTGGCGTGATGCTGCTCGGCGGTTTGGTCAATTCACTGGCCATGGTAACGATGACGACGCTGGGCTTTTCAGACGTGCCCAAAGCCCGCATGAGCCACGCCACCGCGCTGTCGGCCATGGCTCAACAACTCTCGCTGAGTTTTGGTGTGGTCCTCGGCGCGTCCTTGGTCAGTGCGGCTTCTTGGTGGCATGGCGGTGACGCGGTGAACCTCCATGCAGAGGACTTTTCGCCGGCCTTTGTCGTGGTCGGATTGCTGACCCTGCTGTCACTTTTCTCATTTTTCAAGTTAGATCCGAAAGAAGGTGCCGGGCTGCGATAAGCACCCGATCACCAGCCAATCGGTGACAATTTACAAATAATTGCCATAAGGCCTCTATGCATTTTCAAGCGAACCCGGCCCATCCCACACTCCGGCAAATCAGCATGGTCGGTGCCTCGCTGATCTTTTCTGCGTCTTGCCTGGCGCAAAGCCTGCCTGCCGTCTCGCCAGCAGACACCTTACCGCCTGTGTCGACCACTTGGCGTTTGACCGACGAGACGTGGAAACTTCCCGCCGGCGAAACCATGGGGATGGTCGGAGGCTCACTATTGTTCGACGTGACCAAGCAGGTCAAACTGGGCGTAGGCACTTACGGCGCTGTGCGCGGGGATCGTGGCGGCTTCATCACTCTGGGCTTGGCGGCTGAAGTGAGTCAGCCCATCAGCAACAACTGGTCTACCCAAGCCGGCCTTTTTGTCGGTGGCGGCGGTGGCCGTGGCGGTGCCTCCTTGGCGGGCGGTGGCCTGATGCTTCGCAGCCACGCCGGCTTGAGTTACGACACCCAAGGCTTCGGCAAGCTCGGATTTGGCGTCAGCCACGTGAGTTTTCCGTCTGGCGTGATTCAATCCACGCAGCCCTATTTGCAATACGACTATCCCTTTTCAAGTCCGATCGCCAGTGGCTGGCGATCGGCGCCGTCAAACCCGCTAACCGCCGACACGCCCCTCTTGAGCAAACCACAGGAGTTCTCGCTGGTGTATCGCCACTACAGCATTCCCGGCTCAGTAGTGCAGGACAGGGGTGCACCACAGCACAGCAACCTGCAATTGATGGGCGTCGAGTGGCTGAGCTATTTGGACGACCGCTGGTTCCTGAAGCTCGAAGCTGAAGGCGCCATGGGCGGCAAAAACAGCGGCTACATGCAAATCCTCACCGGCGCCGGATACCGCCTGCCATTGAGCGCCAGCACGGCCATCAAGCTGCACGTTGCGGCCGGACCGGCTGGTGGCGGCAGTGTCGACACCGGCGGCGGCTTGCTGCTGGACGCTGGCATCGCGTTGCAGCAAAAAATCACGCGTTCAACCGCATTGGAACTGTCCCTGGGTCAGGTTCGTGCACCGTCTGCCAGCTTCAAAGCCAACAGCTTGGCCTTGAAGTTAAACCATCAGTTTGGAATTCCGAGCGCAAACAGTGATGTCAGCTGGGGCGCGTTGGCCGCCTTTGAACCGCAATCGCTCCGCGTGCGGACTGTCAACCAAACGTACTTAAAGGACAGCCCCAATTGGCGCGCCAACAACGTCAACACCTCGGTGCAAAACCTCGGCGTTCAGTTGGACTATTTTTTGCCCGGCGAGCCAAACGCATCACGGTTTTTTCTGACCGGCCAAGGGCTGGCCGCGTATGCCGGAAAAGCTGGTGCCTACATGACAGGCTTGGTCGGTGCTGGCGTCCAAGTGCCGGTCACTGCTGACTGGTTTGTCGAGGGCGAAGGCCTGGTAGGCGCTGCAGGCGGCGGTGGTTTGGCCGTTGGCAACGGTTTGGTGAGTCAGGTGAATGCAGGCGTTGGCTATCGGCTGTCCAAGTCACTGGCTTTGATGGGCACTGCCGGTTACATGGCCGCCATGAGCGGTGATTTTAGGTCCAAGGTGTTGGGCTTGTCGCTGACCTACCAATTCACCGGATTTGCAGAGAAATGACGGCAAACGCATGCACTGTCAAGGCTGCATGCAGGTGGCCGGATCGCTGAAGTAAGCGTTGGGGCCCGATGCCTTGAAGCGCTCGAGGTAGCAGCCATAGCGGGCGCCCCATTGAAAGGCTTTGTCGTCAGACAGCAAGGCCGGCAAGATGCTCAGCGTGCCTTCAATGACTTGGATGTCGGCGCTGCCGGTGGCCCGCAACAGCCCTTCCAACAGCAGCATGTCTGACAAAAGATAGGTGACGTAGTTTGAGGGGGCAGACACCAGCGCGGCAGTTGTGTTGCCACTCAGTCCAGCCATTTTGCTGATCGCAGTGCTGATATCTTGCGCTGAAAGTTGGTCAGCCGATTCAGCTTTGCTTGCAGCCAAAAGCCGCACGGCTGGTGCCACGCCCCGTGTGATGGGCCGACTGATCGCAGTCAATGTCGTGAGAGGCTCAAGCGTTGCGGGTAGGTCGCTGAACTTTTGGTCCAGCAAACGACGGGCGATCTGAAGGTCTGCCACAGACATAGGCTGCAACTCGCATGACGCCACCGCGGACTGACGCAAGGTCGCGCACAGCACCTGATGCCATGACTTTTGACCCAGCGCTTGGCCGTAGGTAGATCGCGTGCCAGCGATTTGCAAACTACCACCGCCGATATCGAGCACGTGGCTGGTCGTCAGTTTGCGGCCCAGCACTTGCCGCGCTGAGGCGTACGCATAAGCCCCTTCGACCGACTGCGGCATCACCAGCACAGCCACGCCGGTATCGGCCTGCAAGCGCGCCATCAGCGCTGCGGTGTCGTCGGCCGCCTGCTGCCAAGCCAAGCGCCAAGCTGAGAACGTCGCCGCCACGCGCGCGCATGGCGCCGACAAGCCGGCCTCGAGCGGTAAATTCTTCAACGCCGCAGCGGTTGGCAACGCGCTGCCACCCAGGCCCAGGCCCGCCCACAGAGGGGTTAAAAAATCGATGTCCACATGTGCCTCGGCAGCGCTGTTAGACGCGCCGACCCGAACGCCCGACGAACCGACGTCAAAAGCGATCCGGCACACCGGTTCAGCTTGAACCGCCAGCCCCACAGCAGCCAGCAACAGCCCGATCAGCCAGCCATGAAAAGCTTTTTTAAAGCACATTAAGTGTCCGTCCATCTCGTCTTTGCGAGCGCAGCGCGGCAATCCATGACTGCGAATCCAGACGCTGGACTGCCATGGCTTGGCCTCGCAGAGACAGATAGGTCTGTGACGACCAAGCGGTCAAAGGTGCAAATAACCCAGCGCGCCAGCCACCAAGCCAAGCCCCGTTGCGCCAAAAACACCAAACAGCATCCAGCGCTTGCGTGTCAACAAGGTGATGGCAGCCAAAGCAATCGCGATTTGCAGCAAGGTCGTGGCCATTGCCCAGCGCTCATGCACGTGCATTTCCATTTCGCTGTTTTTGTTGGCCGTATCGACTTCCGCCTCCAGCTTTTCAGCCTGCGTTTTGATCTCGGCTTTTTCAAGCTGGTAACGGTCAACCGCTTGCTTGAATTTTTGCTGCGCATCTCCCGTGGTCAAGACCACAGAGAGCTCGGCCAAGTTTTGCTTGTTACTTTTGGCCTGGTAGTAATTCCATTGATTCGACGCCGCCGTTTTGACAATCGAGGCTTCGTTTTTGTACAGCAGCGCGGCATTTTGCGAATGCCCGCCCAGGTAGCCAAAAATAGCCCCCACGGTGGACAACACCGCCGTTAAAACCGCCAACCGGGAAGTGAAGTTGTCACCGCCATGTTGCGCCACGTGCTCCACCTCGTGGTCATGTGGCCCATGCACATGAAATCCGTGATCTGACATAACAGGTCTCCTGGTGTTGATTGAAGGCCGGCCCTGCGCCGAGGGTGCATCAGCCGCTCGGACAGGTTTATACACCGGCAGCAGCGCTGAACCAGCCCTTCAACTTCAAGGACGGATATTTTTGTCCAACCAGCCGGCCAACCAAGCGCCAATTTTCAGGCTGTGTTTGTCCTGCATCAGCATGTGTGAAGCGCCTGGCAGACCGACATCCGCCAACACCACCATCTCGGCTTTGCCGCCGGCGCGATTGGTTGCCGCCACAAACTCGCGGCAGGCGTTCAAACGCGGTGCCCAGCGCGGCGCTTGGTCTACAAAGTCACCCCACAACACCAAAATCGGCATGCCGAGGTAAGGTTTCAAGTCGTCGGTAGCGGCAGGACAAGCGCCTGGCTCAATCGCCACAATCCCCGAAATGCCACGCGTATTGAGGACCGCCGTCTGAAACGGGAAAATACCCGATTGAGAATGGCTGACCAAAACGGCGCCGTTCAACTTCTGCGCCAGTTCCGACAAAGCCGGAACCGTCGGGTTCGGCGACGGCAACGCGTTCAGCCAGTCCGGCACCATCTGCTTCCAAAACTCAGCCTGTGCCTCCAATGGAAACTGCATGCCCGGGAAAACCTCGGGGTACTTCGGACCGAAGCGGAAAATGGCCCAAGCCCCTTCTTGCGCCGCACCAAAAATTTGCGGCAAGGTCTCAGGTCCGGCCTTGCCCGCCTTCACCTGAACGATGGCCGACGGGTCGGCCGCAGACCGGCCCCGTGAGACTTGGTCAATCACGTAGGTCGGAAATCCGCGTCGCACAAACAACTCGTCCCAGCCCATGCGTCCGTCTGGCGTCGACTCCCATGTTTTGCCCGTCAGGCAACAACCGTGAATGAACACCAGTGGGTGACGCACCGCGTCAACCGGAACTTGATAACGCACATACATTTGCTCAACTGCGATGGTTCCCGCAGGCGCATAAGCCGGTAGCAAAGACAAATTGTTGGAACTGACGTTGCGGCCACCGACAAAAAAGCTGCCTTGCTTGGCAATACTCAGGGGGCCTTCGTCTAAATTGTGAGTGCTGGGTACAGCGCACCCACCCAAGCCAAGCGTGGCGGCAGCCAGCGCCCAAATAGCAGTGATTTTTTTCATTGTGTCTCCTTTGTTGTTAACCGAAACCCAATCATCAAACTGAAGGTGTTGGCATGAACATCAGCCAATGCGCTTCATGAGCATGTGCCAAGCCTGTCGGGTCGTCCATCAAGATCAGTGTGAAACCCGTTGATCTGTTGACTGCAGAACCGCTGAGAGGATATCGCAGTCAATGATGGTCTTGGAGATGTATTGCTCAAAACCCACGTCGAAGGCCTTTGCAATGTCCTGTGCGGAGCCATAACCAGTCAACTCAACCAGCCGTGTAGTGGACTGCGGCTCTATCTCTCTGAACCTGCGCGCGAACGGCGACACGAGCGCCCCCCCTCGGTCAGCGCTCGGGTGCTGTGCCGAACAAGCCAGTGTTGGCCTCCAGCCAAGCGGCACAGTCCTGCGGATAAGCCCCGCAAAACCGATCTAAGTAAAACTCGGCGTCGGCATGCTGCCCCGACAACAAGGCACTGGTGATCAGTTTTTCAACCACCTTGGCCTCCGGCGAATAGTGAAGCATGCTCTGCGCCAAAGCCTGTATGGCTGGTGCGTTGGCGGGCGTAAGGTCTGTCGTCAGCAGCATTGCAAAACGAACTTGCGGTGCAAACAGCCACGATGCTTGAACCTTGGCCAGAGTATCCTGCTGAAAGGCTGGCCAGCGTTGTTCGGCAGGTACATAGAGCTGAGTGACACGGACGTAATCAAACCCGACGTAAGCAAAAGACAGCAGGGCAACAGCCGCAGTGATGCGCAACGAAATGCGCGACTTGTGACTGACTCGCTCAGCTAGGACGCTCGTCAATGGCCCCGGTCTCGTTTGCCACAACCACGCCACGCTCAACAACAGCGCCAACTGAAACGGGCCGTACCACAGCGGGTATTCCAGCAGGCTGTGCACGCCGATCACCGCCAGCACCGCCCACGCCATCTGCCGGGCTGGGTCGGGTTCACGCCACGGCGCAGCACAACGCACCGACCATGCCAAACCCATACAAACCAGCAGTGCGACAGGAACGCCCAACTCCACCGCCAGTTGCAGCGGCAAGTTGTGCGCGTTATCGAGCAATTCGGTGAAGCGCGCGCCAGGGTAGACGGTGATGAAGTGCGCGTAGTCCAGCTCGCCCCAGCCCCAGCCAAACCACGGTTTTTGCGCGATCAGCGTCAGCACGTTGTCCCACAGCACACGCCGGCTGTCACCACCGGTTTCCGCCAAACGTCCCCACAGACCTGCGCCGCTGATGCCGCTGGTCAGATTCAGCAGCTTGGGCAGCAAAGCCACGGCGGCGGCGTACATGAGCAGCGCAAATACAGCCAATATGGTCAGCGGTCGACGGCTTGAGCGGTTCCACCACAGCGCCAACACCAGCACCAGCCCCCACTGCAACAAGCCGGTGCGTGAGCTGCTGGCGGCATTGCCAAGGGCTAGCAACAGTGCGCTGAAGTAGGCCCAAGCAGGAGCCGATGGTTTAATCGCCCGGCTCGTCGGCTGAGCCACCGCCATCAGCAGCGCCACCAGGCCGATGCTCGTCAGTGTGGCGAACTGGTTGCGCTGGCGCAGGTTCGCGAAGGCTTCGCCGGGCAAGCTCGGGATGAGCCACGGTGCCAGCACAGAGGACACACCCAAGTACTGCAGCAAAGCCATCAGACTGCTGATGAGCGCGGCTGCCAGCCAAGTCAGCGCTAACAAACGGGGGTTGACGTGCCGCCAACCCAGCGCGACCCACACGCCGCAAAACGCCGACACCAGCCAAGGCCACAGGTTGGGCGTCGGCCCGGCTGTGTAGCCATTCAGCCAAGGCAGGATGAGGCAGACAGCCAGGGCGGCAGTGAACCGGTCAGGCGGTGGCGGGTTTGACGGCAGCATGGGGCGCGGAGAAAAGGGCCGCACAGCTGCCGTTAACGCTTATTTGCAGCTGGCCGGGAGGTATTTAGCGTCGATCGGTTTGACTTTACCGGCAGTGCATGTCCAGACCAGCTGACCGGTTGATTTGGTGAGCGTTCCCGTCAAGGCCAGCGTCATGTCCACAAGGCGCGGGTCATTCAAGCCAGTCACTGTGATGAAGCCCTCTTGTGCCTCTCCCTCACCCGTGACAAGGGTGTATTCCACCGACTTCACGTAGCCGGAAGTCAGTGCATTCTGCGTCGCCTGCTCTGTCGCCAACGCCAAACCAATACTTGCCGGCATATCGCCTTTGAGTTGCACTGCCTCGGTCACAGCCAACTTCGCTGGAGCCGCCGCCAAAATCAATTCAGAGACCTTGGCGCGCACCGTGTAGTCCTGATAACGCGGCAAAGCGACAGCGGCCAAGATACCGATGATCGCGATCACGATCATCAGCTCGATCAAGGTGAAACCTTTGACACTTTTTTGCTCGAAACGACTCATGAAAAACCTCCGTTGGGAATAATGGGCAGCCCGCTTTTTAGCAGCTTTTAATGTGCAGAACGGGAAGTATCAACCATCAATGAACAAAGCACGGCCAAGGCCGTGCTTTTGATGGATTCAAGATGAGAAAACTCAGCCCGCAGCGTCACTGACTGTATGTGCGCGGCTCATCCATTTGCCCAAACCAACCACCAGAAGTGCACCGACAATGCCGGCGATCGTGACCGTATGCTCGCTCATGACCCCGAGGTATGAGATCACAGCTGGGTCGGTCAGCAGCATTTCGCCGGCCAGGAACCCAAGCAGTGCCGCACCAACGGTGATGATGATTGGGAAGCGCTCCATGACCTTGGTCAGAAGCGTCGCGCCGAAAATAATCAGCGGAATACTGACCAGCAGTCCGAGCACCAGCAATGGCAAATTACCCTTGGCTGCAGCGGCAACAGCCAGCACGTTGTCAAGGCTCATGACCAAGTCGGCAATCAGAATCGTACGGATGGCGGCAGCCAAGCCGTTGACTTCCTTGCCTTCGCCATCGCCCTCTTCTTCGCCGCGCAGCAGATCAACACCGATGTAAACCAACAGCACAGCGCCAACCATTTTGAGGTACGGCAGCGACAGCAGCTGAATGGCGACGATGGTCAGCAAAATCCGCATGACGATAGCGGCAGCACTGCCCCAAAAAATGGCTTTACTGCGCTGCGAAGGCTGCAGCGTACGAGCGGCCATGGCGATGACCACAGCGTTGTCGCCAGACAAAACAATGTTTGCCAGAACGATGGAGCCAAAAGCGCTCCAAAAAATGGGTGAGGCGAGGTCTAATCCGAAAAACATGGCAAGCTCCTTTGTTATCAATTTAAAAAGCGCTGAGCACGCTTTTTTTATAGTCTGAAGAGTGTAGGCGTGCGCAGACTGCAAACCCGTCCGTATTACTGCTTACCAAAAAAAACGGGCCGAAGTGGCCCGTTTTGATCAGCTCTTGATGCGATGCTTAAAGCAAAGCCTTCAGCAGCTTGGCCATCTCAGATGGATTGCGCGTGACCGTGAAGCCACAGGCTTCCATGATCGCTAATTTGGCATCGGCCGTGTCGGCGCCGCCAGAGATCAACGCACCCGCGTGACCCATGCGCTTGCCGGCCGGCGCGGTCACGCCAGCGATGAAGCCGACGATGGGCTTCTTCATGTTGGCCTTGCACCACAGAGCCGCTTCGGCTTCGTCTGGGCCGCCGATTTCGCCAATCATGATGACGGCGTCGGTGTCCGGGTCGTCATTGAAAGCGCGCATCACATCGATGTGCTTCAGGCCATTGATCGGGTCACCACCAATCCCGACAGCGCTGGACTGGCCCAGACCGATTTCGGTCAACTGAGCGACGGCTTCGTAGGTCAGCGTGCCGGAGCGCGAGACCACGCCAATGCGGCCCTTGCGGTGTATGTGACCGGGCATGATGCCGATCTTGATTTCGTCAGGCGTGATCAGACCTGGGCAGTTAGGGCCGAGCAGCAGCGTGCGCTTGCCGCCAGCGGCTTCTTTGGCTTTCATGCGGTTGCGCACTTCGAGCATGTCACGGACAGGGATGCCTTCGGTGATGCAAATCGCCAAGTCGAGGTTGGCTTCAACCGCTTCCCAGATGGCTGCAGCAGCGCCTGCTGGCGGCACGTAAATCACCGACACCGTGGCGCCGGTGGCGTTGGCGGCCTCAGAGACGTTGGCGTAGATGGGGATGCCTTCGAAATCTTCGCCGGCTTTCTTCGGGTTCACACCGGCCACGAAGGCATTGCGGCCGTTCGCGTACTCGCGGCACATGCGCGTGTGGAACTGACCGGTCTTGCCGGTGATGCCTTGGGTGAT
>CANFZL010000082.1 GCA_947451205.1 Comamonadaceae bacterium | reverse complement strand
TCACGCGCAGCGTTGGGGAAATTGGTTTGCTTGGTGATGTCTTTGACAGTGATCAGGCCTTTCAGCTCGAAGTCGTCGTTGATCACCAGCAGGCGTTCAAGTTTGTGCTTATTGAGCAAGGCTTTGGCCTCGGCTGGGGAGGTGCCTTCTTTGACCGTGATCAGCTTTTCACGCGGCGTCATGATCTCGTGCGCCTTGACGTCGTAGCGGGTTTCAAAGCGCAGGTCACGGCTGGTGACAATGCCGATGACTTTGCCGCCGTCGCAAACCGGAAAACCAGAAATACCCAGTTGCTCAGACAGCTCCATGATCTGCAGCACGGTGTGTTCGGGGGTGATGACGACCGGATCGCGCACCACGCCGGACTCGTAGCGCTTGACCTTGGCCACATGCGCGGCTTGCTCTTGCGGGGTCAGGTTCTTGTGGACAATGCCGATGCCGCCTTCTTGGGCAATGGCAATTGCCAGACGCGCCTCTGTGACGGTGTCCATCGCGGCCGAAACCAAGGGCAGATTCAGGCGAATATTGCGAGAAAACTGGGTGGAAAGTGAGGTGTCCTTGGGCAGGACTTGGGAGTACGCGGGGACCAACAAGACGTCGTCGAAGGTCAGCGCTTTGCCGAGTAGGCGCATAGGGAAAGCTCCAAAAACGCGATTGTACCCGTGGTAACAGAGAGTTTTGCGTCTAGAGCAGCTTCAATACCCAGCTTTTCCACCTTCACGTTTTTTGGCGAACAGCCCGGCGCGCTTCACGCCTTGTCCCCTGAATCGTTCGCGTCGTGCGACCTTGGGATCGACCCGCAGCGGACGGTAAATCTCGACCCGGTCTTGATCAGCCAGCACTTGCTCAGCACTGCACGCGCGGCCCCAAATGCCCAGACACAAATCACCTCGGGCCAGAAGTTCAGGAATGTCTGAAAAGATAGCTTGCACACCAGAGTGTTTCAACGCCTGCTGCACGGTGCTGCCCTCAGGCAAAGCCAGCAACCACTCTTGGGCCGAGCGCTGCGCAGGCGCGTAAGTCACAGTGATTTTCATGGCGAGAAAAAATACCCCGTCACTGCGAGCGAAGCGCGGCAGTCCGTCACCGCGCAACGCCGAGATGGATGGCCGCGCTGCGCTCGCCATGACGGGAGCGGTGAATCAAGACTCACCGTAGACTTGGCTTGCACGTTTGACAAAGGCTTCGACCATGCTGCCCGCAATCTTGTCAAACACCGGCCCGACCAGCGCGGCCAGTGCCCGGTTGGCAAAGCTGTAGCGCAG
Organism: Comamonadaceae bacterium; assembly: GCA_947451205.1. Classification (GTDB taxonomy): domain Bacteria; phylum Pseudomonadota; class Gammaproteobacteria; order Burkholderiales; family Burkholderiaceae_C; genus Polaromonas. Next base: position 9,097 of record CANFZL010000082.1, on the reverse strand, counting down.
CGTGAAGTCGACCTTGCACGCCCGCTGCCCTTCGCCTACTGGCGTGAATGTCCAAAGACCATCGAGATTGGAGAACGGGCCATCGACCAGTTCCATCGCCACTTCGCGGTCTGCTACATGACGGTTGCGTGTGGTGAAAGCTTGCTTGATGCCGGCAAAGGAAATCCCCACTTTGGCGGTCATGCCAGTGTTGTCTTCAGTCTGCACAATGGCTTGGTCGCACCACGGCAAAAATGCCGGATAGTGGGCGACGTCGGTGACGAGCGCGAACATTTCTTCGGCGCTGTACCAGAGGAGGACGGACTTGTGAACGGTTTTCATACAATGCAGTTTCGCTGGCAATTGTATTAGCCGCCCGCACCCTCACCTCTCAGCCATGGCCACCAAAGAAGCAAGCTCCTCCAAAAAATCCGCTGCGGCCTCTTCAGGCAAGCCAGCCAAGCCCGCAGCCAATCTGTCGCCCAAAGCGGCCGCTGCGGCTATTCGCATTGCCGACAACAAAAAAGCGACTTACAACTACCACATTGAAGAACGCTTTGAAGCCGGCATGGTGCTTGAGGGCTGGGAAGTTAAATCCGTCCGCGAAGGCAAAGTGCAGTTGACGGATGGCTACGTGGTCATCCGCAACGGCGAGCTCTTCATCATCGGTTGCCAGATCAACCCGCTGGGCACCGCGTCAACGCATGTGCAACCGGACTCCATCCGCACCAAGAAGCTCTTGATGCACAAGGATGAAATCAAGCGCTTGCTCGCCAAAGTCGAGCAAAAAGGTTTCACGCTGGTGCCGCTGAACATGCACTGGAAATCAGGCCGCGTGAAGTGCGAAATCGGCCTGGCCAAAGGCAAAGCCGAGCACGACAAGCGCGACACCATCAAGGACCGCGAAGGCAAGCGCGAGGTTGAGCGCGTGATGAAGTCAAACCGACGCTAAAGCCTGCGCGTGCTTACAGCGCCTGCAGCGGATGTGTCTCAGCCGTCCAAGGGCTGACGAAAAATTCATCCGCCATGCCCGGCTTCACATCTTCAATGCGCGCCGGGTTCCACTTCGGCGTGTAGTCCTTGTCAATCACCAAGGCGCGAATGCCTTCCATGACCTCGCTGGCAGTGCCAGGGCGGTCATAAAAGCTGTGCTGCACCATGTCGCGCTCCATGCGCAGGTCGTCGGCCAAGGTCATTTGGCGCGCACGGCGAATTTGTTCCAAAGTCACGTGCAGCATCAGCGGTGAACGCTTGCGCAAGGCGGTTGCCGTTTTTTGTGCCCAACGGTCGTCCTTGGCTTTTTCCAGCGCGTCAACCATGTGCTTGACGCGCAGCAACGAAAAGAAACTGTCAATGTGGCTGTCGAGCTGAATCAAGGCGGCATCCGGCTGGCCGACTTCGCTGGCCAACCAGCTTTTGGCTTCAGTGATGCTGGTGAATGCTTGCGCGCCCAGAGAAGCCCACACCGCAGGCAAGCGTGCTGCGTCCAGCTTCACATCGGCCAGACCGTATTGCAGGGCTTCGTCAGCACCAATCACTTCACCGGTGAGCGCTAAATACTCGCCTACATGGCCAGGGCAACGGCTCAAAAAGTAGCCACCACCCACATCAGGAAACAGGCCAATATTGGTCTCGGGCATGGCCATGCGGGTGTGCTCAGTGACGATACGCAAACTCGCACCTTGACTGATGCCCATGCCGCCGCCCATGACCACGCCGTCCATGAAAGCGACGCAAGGTTTGGCGTACTGATGGATCAGGTGATTGAGCTTGTACTCTTCAGTGAAAAAATCATCGAGAGAACTGTCATTCGACAAGATAGCTTGGTGGAAATAGCGGATATCGCCACCCGCGCTGAACCCGCCAAACAAGGCGTCAGCCGTGCCTGGCCGGCCGACCTTGTTGCTGCCGCGAATAGCCACCAACATCACCGCTGGGTCGGCTTGCAACTCAGTCAACGCCGTCGTCAAATCGCGCACCATCGACAAAGACAGCGCATTCAGCGCCTTCGGCCGATTCAGCGTGATCAGACCCGCGTTGCCACGCCGTTCGACGACGACATAGTTGGCAGACTCAGACGATGGGACTTTGGCTTCAGTGACGGTGGTGCTGTTCATTTTTTGGTTGAAGTGAGTGGTTGGCTGAAGGCAAAACGCACCGCCAGGCCTTGTCGACCGAGCGGTGCGTTTGCCCACGTGTTAGCGAACTAACGAGTGGATGTTAAAGACCAAGTTAACGACCAAAGCGCTTGCGATCGCTTTCAGTCAGGTGACGCTTGCGCAGACGAATCGACTTCGGTGTGATTTCAACCAGTTCGTCGTCCTCAATGAACTCGACTCCGTATTCCAAGGTGCACTCAATCGGTGGCGTGATCTTGATCGCGTCTTCTTTGCCGGACACGCGGAAGTTGGTCAGCTGCTTGGTACGCGTGGCGTTGACGACCAGATCGTTGTCACGGCTGTGGATACCGACAATCATGCCTTCGTATACAGGGTCGTTCGCCTTGACGAACATACGACCACGGTCGTCCAACTTGCCCAGTGCGTAGGTGAAGATTTCACCAGCATCCATGGAAATCAGCACACCATTTTTACGGCCACCGATGTCGCCTTTGTGCGGCTCGTAGCAGTCGAAAATGTTGGCGATCAAGCCAGAGCCGCGCGTCAAGTTCAGGAATTCGTTGGTGAAACCAATCAGGCCACGGGCCGGGATGCGATATTCCAAACGAACACGGCCACGGCCGTCAGATTCCATGTTGACCAAGTCACCCTTGCGCTCGCCCAGGGCTTGCATCACACCACCTTGGTGGGTTTCTTCGATGTCAGCGGTGACCAGCTCGATAGGTTCCCACTTCTCTCCGTTGACTTCTTTGATCACCACGCGTGGCTTGGAGACAGCCATCTCGAAGCCTTCACGGCGCATGTTTTCCAACAAAATGGTCAAGTGCAATTCGCCGCGACCCATGACTTCAAAAATACCTTCTTCGTCGGTTTCTTTGACCCGCAAAGCAACGTTGTGTTGCAGTTCTTTTTGCAGGCGGTCCCAGATCTGACGGCTGGTGACGTACTTGCCTTCACGGCCAGCCAATGGGCTGGTGTTCACGCAGAAATTCATGGTCAGGGTTGGCTCATCAACCTTGAGCATAGGCAACGGTGTTGGGGTCACAGGATCGGTGATGGTCACGCCAATTCCGATCTCGTTGATACCGTTGATCAGCACGATTTCGCCAGGGCCGGCTTCAGTGGCTTGCACGCGCTCCAAGCCTTGGAATGTCAACACTTGGTTGATACGACCTTTGACGGCTTTACCGTCCGGGCCTTCCATCACAACGACGTCCATCATCGGCTTGATCGTGCCCTGTTTGATACGGCCAACGCCGATACGACCCACGAATGTCGAGAAATCAAGTGCGGAAATTTGCAACTGCAATGGCGCAGCAGGGTCGCCAGATTGCGCTGGCACGTGCTTCAGCACGGTGTCGAACAGAGCCGACATGTCTGGGCCCCATTGCTCACCCGGTGCACCCTCTTCCATCGACGACCAACCGTTGATGCCGGAGGCGTAAACGACTGGGAAATCGAGCTGTTCATCGGTGGCGCCGAGTTTGTCGAACAAGTCAAAAGCGGCGTTGACGACGAAGTCAGGACGTGCGCCTGGCTTGTCAACTTTGTTCACCACCAAGATCGGCTTAAGGCCAAGAGCCAAAGCTTTTTTCGTCACAAAACGCGTTTGTGGCATCGGGCCTTCTTGCGCGTCAATCAACAACACAACGCCGTCAACCATCGACAAAGCGCGTTCGACTTCACCACCGAAGTCAGCGTGGCCTGGGGTGTCGACGATGTTGATGTGCGTGCCTTTCCAGGTCACGGCGCAGTTTTTAGCCAAAATCGTGATGCCACGTTCTTTTTCAATGGCGTTGTTGTCCATCACGGTATCGACGACTTTTTCATGTTCGGCGAAGGTGCCGGACTGACGCAGCAATTGGTCAACCATGGTGGTCTTACCATGGTCAACGTGGGCGATGATGGCGATGTTACGGATCTGTTTATGACTCATGGTGGGCTTTCTAAAAATTCAAAACTTTTTGTCTGAAGTGTCAGTGTTGACATCAAGACAAGGCTGTGGGCTCATCGGAATGAAGCGCTGGACCAGCCGATGCTGAGCTTGCGCTGCCAATGGCGGCGCTTTTCAGCATGTCCTGTACTTCAATGGGGCTGAGCAAACGCTCAGGAATCAACTCGTTGGCGGTCACGTGGGCCGTGCCTAAAAATGCGTAGGGGTCGCGGCCAAAAACCTGCACCAAGCGCTGGTTCTCGGCAATCTGTGGACCCCAATGGCCAACATCGCCACGGCGAGGCAGGCCACTTAAAAATCGACTGGCGTTGGCAGCATCTAGGCTGACTGACGGCGCAGCTGACACCAGAGACTGCGGCGGCAACATGCAAGCATCACGCTCGGCTTCGCTCATGGCTTCAAGCGCGCTCAAACTGACGCACTGGCTGGCCATGTAGCCGCCGGTTTCAATGCGACGCAAAAAACCGAGGTGCGCGCCGCAACCAATGGCTTCACCAATGTCTTCACCCAGCGTGCGTATATAGGTGCCCTTGCTACAACGCACGATGATGCGTATAGCGGCCGGTGCGCGGTCGTCATGCGCAACTTCCATCTGCATGTCGTGAATCAGGATATGCCGCGGCTCGCGCTCGACGACTTTGCCCGCACGGGCGTATTCGTAAAGTGCCTTGCCGTCTTTTTTCAGCGCCGAATACATCGGTGGAATTTGGGCTTGTGGGCCGCTGAACTGTGCCGTCAACCTAGCCAGCAGCGCAGCAGTGATCTCAGGCACGTCACGGGTTTCAATGACGTCACCCTCGGCATCTGCGGTGGTCGTTTTTTGGCCCAGTAGCAAGACCGCTTCGTAGGTCTTGTCGGCCTCTAACTGCATCTGGCTGAACTTGGTGGCCGCGCCAAAACACAGCGGCAACACGCCAGTCGCCAGCGGATCAAGCGTGCCCGTATGGCCGGCTTTTTCAGCGCGCATCAGCCACTTGGCCTTTTGCAAGGCCTGATTACTCGACAGACCTATCGGTTTGTCGAGCAACAGCACGCCATGCACGGGACGTCGCTGAATTCTCTGGCGGGGACTGGATGTTTGCGTCATATATATCGACAGGCTCGGCGAGCAAATTGGTCTGCTCGCTGGCTAGCACCGTTAACCCTGAACCTGTCAAAGGGCAACGGCGCTGGATCAATCGTCTTGAGCGCGGGAGGCAACAGCCTTGGCTATCAAGGCGTTCATGTCAGACGCACTTTCTGTGGTTCGGTCGAACAAGAAATGCAATGTTGGTACGGTGTGGATCATCAGTTTCTTGAACAAGCCATTGCGCAGAAAACCTGCGGCTTGGTTCAAGGCTTCTTCACACTCCTTCGGGTCACCGACCAACACGCTGAAATAGACTTTGGCGTGCGCATAGTCGGGCGTCACTTCGACGGACTGCACCGTGACCATGCCCACCCGTGGGTCTTTCAACTCGCGCGCGATCAATGCCGTCAGATCGCGCTGGATCTGGTCGGCTACGCGAAAACCGCGGTTGGGTGTGGAAGATTTCTTACGCATTTAAAAATTCAAAATAGTACAAGGGAGTGGTGACGGACCCGTGACAGCCTAGGCTGCCCCGAGTCCGCTGGCCGCTCGTGCTTTAGGCTTCGAGCGTCCGGGCGACTTCCCTGATTTCGAAGAATTCAAGAATATCGCCGACCTGGATGTCGTTGTAGCCCTTGACGTTCAAGCCGCACTCAAAGCCTTCTTTGACTTCCCGTGCATCGTCTTTGAAACGCTTGAGCGAGTCGAGTTCACCCGTGAAGATGACCATGTTTTCGCGCAAGAGCCGAAGACGCGCGTTGCGGCGAACCACACCGGCGGTGACCATACAACCGGCGATAGAACCGATCTTGCTGACCTTGAAGACTTGACGAATCTCGGCATTGCCGATGACTTCTTCTTTCTTGTCAGGTGTCAACATGCCAGACATCGCGGCGCGCAGTTCGTCAACAGCGTCATAAATGATGTTGTAGTAACGAATTTCAATGCCGTTGTTCTCGGCTTGTTTGCGAGCCTGTGCATCGGCGCGGGTGTTGAAACCAATCAGCACCGCTTTAGACGCAATTGCCAGGTTGACGTCCGACTCGGAGATTCCACCAACGGCGGAATACACAAGCTGGACTTTGACCTCGTCGGTCGACAACTTGAGCAGTGACTGGGCCAAGGCTTCTTGCGAACCCTGCACGTCGGCTTTGATGATGATCGGCAACATTTTGACTTCGCCAGCGTTGATGTCAGAGAACATGTTCTCGAGCTTCGACGCTTGTTGTTTAGCCAGTTTGGTGTTGCGGAACTTGCCCGCACGGTAAGTGGCGATCTCCCGGGCACGACGCTCGTCGGTCATGACCATGAACTCGTCGCCAGCTTGCGGCACTTCAGTCAGACCTTGAATCTCGACCGGAATCGAAGGACCCGCCGTCTTGATGGTTTTGCCGTTTTCGTCGAGCATGGCGCGCACGCGACCAAAGGTCGAACCCGCCAGCACCACGTCACCCGCTTTGAGCGTTCCGGACTGAATCAGCACGGTGGCTACCGGGCCACGACCCTTGTCGAGACGGGCTTCAATGACCAGGCCTTTGGCCAAGGCATCAACCGGAGCGCGCAATTCGAGCACCTCGGCTTGCAGCAGCACTTGTTCCAGCAAATCGTCAACACCGGCGCCGGTGTGCGCAGAGACGCCGACAAAGGGAACGTCGCCGCCGAACTCTTCGGGGATGACCTCTTCCGTCACCAGTTCACCCTTGACCCGGTCAAGGTTGATACCGGGCTTGTCAATCTTGTTGATCGCCACAACGATAGGAACGCCAGCCGCTTTCGCGTGCTTGATGGCTTCGCGGGTTTGCGGCATGACGCCGTCATCCGCTGCAACCACCAAAATCACGATGTCAGTCGCTTGAGCGCCACGGGCACGCATGGCCGTGAAGGCCTCGTGACCCGGCGTGTCCAAGAACGACACCATGCCGCGTGGAGTTTCAACGTGGTAGGCGCCAATGTGCTGGGTGATGCCACCAGCCTCGCCCGAAGCGACTTTGGCTTTGCGGATGTAATCGAGCAACGATGTCTTGCCGTGGTCGACGTGACCCATGACCGTGACCACCGGTGCACGTGGCAAGGACTCCGCTTGCTGACCTTGCACGTCCTCGTCGGTGAAAGCTTCTGGATCATCCAGCGCTGCCGTGACGGCTTTGTGGCCCATTTCTTCCACCACGATCATGGCGGTGTCTTGGTCCAGCGGCTGGTTGATCGTGACCATCTGACCGAGTTTCATCAAGTGCTTGATGACCTCAGACGACTTCACGCTCATCTTGTGCGCCAACTCACCCACGGTGATGGTTTCTGGCACATGAACTTCAATGACTTTGAATTCAGACGGTGCTACAAAGGTCGACTCAGAACGCGCATCGCGGTCTGATGAGCGACGACCACGCGGGCCTCCGCGGAAGTTGCCACGACCTGGTGCGGTAGGTGCGCCACGAGTTTTGAGTTCGGTCTTCTTTTTCGCGTCGTCTTTCCAAGTCGAAGATAAGTTTTCTGACTTAACTTCTTTCTTGCCAGCCGCACCCGCTGCGCCTGCAGCACCGGCGACCGCTGGCGCACCAGGCTTGACAGCACCCGGCACCACGGCAGGCTTGTGCAGCGTGCCCTTCATGGCGATTTTGGGGTCGACGTGCGGCACCAACACGCGCTTAGGCGCGTTCATCATGGCGCGGATGCCGGCCGCTTCAGCCTCGGCCTTTTTGCGACGGTCTTGGAAGTCTTGCACCTTGGCGGCGTCCGCTTGGAACTCAGCGGTCGCTTTAGCTTTCACAGCGGCTTGAGCAGCGCTAATTTCTGCAGCTTTGGCGGCTTGCACCGCAGCGGCGGCTTCTGCTGCGACGGCAGCTGCAGCTGCAGCTTCTGCATTCACCACGCTCTGGTCAGGGAATACACGTGAACCGATGACTGGTTTGACAGCAGTTGCTTTTTCAATTTTTTTGGCTTCAGCAGCTTGTGCCGCTTCGGCTGCCGCTTGAGCGCTCAGCTCAGCTGCAATACGTTCTTTTTCCTGAGCGGCTGCTTGAGCTTCTTGCGCATCACGCAGGCGACACTTTTCAGCGAACTCTTCTTCTTCTTGGCGCAGCAGGAGTTCAGCCTTCTGGCTAGCTTCTTGCTGGGCGCGAAGCAATTCGGTGTTGTCGATGACGGGTTCTGGCGGAGCCACTACGACGTCATCAAGCGCTGCATCCGAGCCATCTTCACGTTTGACAAAAGTGCGCTTCTTACGCACTTCAACTTGAATCGTGCGGGCACGACCAGTTGAGTCAGCTTGCTTAATCTCGGTGGTCGATTTCTTGACCAGCGTGATTTTTTTGCGTTCGACACTGGCTGTGCCGTGACTGGCCTGCAAATAGCTCAAGAGCATTTGCTTGTCGGTCTCGGACAAATGATCGCTGGCTGTTGCCTTAGCGACGCCGGCGCTGGTCAATTGCTCGATCAGGGTTGCGGTGGATTTATTGAGTTCGGCTGCGAATTCAGCGACGGTAGTGGTACTGGACATAATTGGGTTTCCGTGCGGCCTCCATGATCATTGCTCTTGAACTGCAGATGCGTCATTGGAAAACCAATGGGCACGAGCGGTCATGATCAGGGCTGTGGCTTCGTCTGCAGACTGGCCTGTGATTTCGGTAAGTTCGTCAACGGCCAAGTCGGCCAGATCGTCGCGGGTGTTGACACCCGACTCGCTCAGTTTGGCAATCAACTCAGGTTTCAGACCTTCGATATCGCGCAGATTTTGCGAAACTTCTTCAGCGTCTTCTTCCTTGGCTATTTCCATCGTCAGCAAGGCGTCTTTGGCGCGCGTGCGCAGCTCATTGACGGTATCTTCATCGAAAGATTCGATTTCCAGCATTTCTTGGATCGGCACATAAGCCACTTCTTCGAGGCTGGTGAAGCCTTCGGAGATGAGGATGTCGGCGATTTCTTCGTCGACATCGAGCTTTTCCATGAACAGCTTGCGGCTGCTGTCGGTCTCGACAG
>CANFZL010000081.1 GCA_947451205.1 Comamonadaceae bacterium | reverse complement strand
CCCGCAAAGCGCCACACTAGAACTCAGCGTGCGAGCCCTGGATCGCGACGTTCGCGCCAAGCTGGAGCAGCGCATCAAAACGCTCATCAACGCGCAGGCTGACAGTTTTGGCGTCACGGCGCAAATCGACTGGCGGCCCGGCTATGCGGTGCTGGTAAACACGCCCAAAGAAACCGCCTTCGCCCGCGAAGTCGCGATTGAGCTGGTCGGCGCAGAGCAAGTGACTTTTCAGGGTCCTGCCGTGACCGGGAGTGAGGACTTTGCCTTCATGCTCGAGCGCGTGCCCGGCAGCTATCTGCTCATCGGCAATGGCGATGCCAGTACCGGTGGACATGGCGCATGCATGGTGCACAACCCCAGTTATGATTTCGACGATAGCAACATCGCTGTTGGGTCCGCTTATTGGGTTCAACTGACGGAGCGTTATTTGGTTTAGGGCTAGACAAAACATCATTGGTGATCGGGAGAGACTGCTTGGCTTCAATCTAGCAGCGCCGAAGGAGCAACCGCCCCGGAAACTCTCAGGCAAAAGGACCGGTCACCGCATTGAACTCTGAAGAGTTGCCGGAACTAGTCGCCTGGCACACCGCAGGAGCAAGCCGCATCGCAGAAATGCCATGCAGTGAATCTCTCAGGTACCAAACAGAGGGGGCGTAAAGCCGCGCATGGTGCGCGGCTTTACTCACCGTTTTGACTTTTTGGAAACCTGAGACCATGACATCAAACGCAGTTAAATCCATTGCCGTTATAGGCGGCGGCATCACCGGCGTCACCACCGCTTACGCCTTGGCGAAGCGCGGCTTTAGCGTCACCCTGTTCGAAAAAAACCGCTATGCAGCGATGGAAACATCGTTTGCTAACGGGGGCCAGTTGTCTGCCTCCAACGCAGAGGTATGGATGCACTGGTCCACCATCCTCAAAGGTTTGAAATGGATGCTCAAGAGCGATGCTCCCCTGTTGGTCAGCCCTCTGCCCAGTTGGCACAAGCTGTCGTGGTTTGCCGAATTCATCGGCAACATTCCGCACTATCGCCGCAATACGATTGAGACCGCGCGACTGGCCGTGGCTGCACGTGAACATCTGTTCGCTTGGGCTCAGGCAGAGGGTGTGGACTTTGACCTGAAAAAAGAAGGCATTCTTCACATTTACCGCGACAAAAAAGGGTTTGAGCATGCCGGCGAAGTCTCAAAGCTGCTGGCCGAAGGCGGGCTGACACGCCGTGCCGTGACCCCGGTTGAAATGAAGGCGATTGAGCCGACCTTGGCCGGCACTTACTACGGCGGCTATTTCACGGAAAGTGATGCCACCGGTGATATTCATAAGTTCACCAGCGGCATGGCAGCCGCCATTGAGCGCATAGGCGTGCACTGTCTTTATGAACAAAACGTCGTTGCGCTGCAGAGCGATGGCAAGAAGGCCCGCGTCACTGTTCAAGCAGGCACAGAGAAATCGGTGCATCACTTTGACGGTATGGTGGTCTGTGCGGGTGTTGAGAGCCGTTACTTTGCATCGCAGTTGGGGGACAGGGTCAACATTTATCCAGTCAAGGGCTACTCCATCACCGTCAACTTGCCCGACGTGCAAAGCCAGGCTGCTGCTCCCATTGTGAGTCTGCTGGATGATGAGACCAAGTTGGTCACCAGCCGATTGGGGGTAGATCGATTCCGGGTGGCCGGCACAGCCGAGTTCAATGGCTATAACAAGGACATCAGGGCCAGTCGTATCCGTCCGCTGGTTGATTGGGTGAACCAGTGCTTCCCTGGCATCAATACCCGGCAGGTGGTGCCTTGGGCTGGGCTGCGTCCCATGCTGCCCAACATGATGCCTCGGGTTGGCAAGGGTGGTCTGGCCAATGTGTTCTACAACACCGGGCATGGGCATTTAGGATGGACGCTTTCCGCGGTCACTGCAGACATGGTGGCGCAAGTTGTGGCTGACAACTACTTGACTCTGACCGTGGCAGGTTCATCCCTCGCCATGAATTTTCAAACTAAGCCGCAGTATTGAAGAAGCCTTGCGCAATCAAGGCCCTGAGCCACTGATGGCCGGGGTCTCGGTGCAGGCGGGCATGCCAGAACTGGTGAATCGCGCTGCTTTGCACCGCCAGTGGCAAGGCGCTGGTGGTCAGGCCAAAAGGGCGCATCACGCGCTGTGCAAAACGTTCGGGCACGGTGGCGATCAAATCCGAACTGCCGAGGACATCACCCAGCGCCACATAGTGCGGCACGGTCAGGCGAATCCGGCGTTGCAGGCCTTGCCGCTCTAGCGCTTCGTCGACCCGTCCGTGGCCGGTGCCAGCAGCCAGCACCCGCACATGTGTCGCGGAGGCAAACTCCGCAAGACTCAGTGTGGCGCGCTGCGCCAAGGGATGGGCCAAACGCATCAAACACACATAGTCTTGACGAAACAGCGCTTGCTGAAAAAAACCGGCCTGTAGCTGTGGCAGCAAGCCCAGCGCCAAGTCGATTCGGCCTGACGCCATGTCGTCTTTCAGGCTGTCAAGGGCGACCGACACCACGCGCAAGGTGACGCCCGGCGCGTGTCGGTCGAGCAAGTCCATCAATACCGGCAAAAAATACATTTCACCGACATCGGTCATGGCCAGGCTGAAGCTGCGCGTGCTGCTGGCTGGCTCAAAACTGCTGCGCACATTCAAGGCCAAGTGCAGCGCATCCAGCGCTTGCGCCACTGGTTCGGCCAATTGCAGTGAAAACGGCGTCGGCTGCATGCCTTGCTGAGTTCGCAAGAAAAGCTCGTCGCCTAACGTCAACCGCAAGCGCTTGAGCGCGCTGCTGACGGCCGGTTGGCTCATGCCCAGCGAACGGGCCACGCTTGAGACACGTTTCTCTCTGAGCAGGTGCTGAAAAACGAGCAAGAGATTGAGGTCTATCTGGGACAGTTGCATAAGGTGGTTTGTAATATTTGATATTCAAATAGAGTGTATCGGCCTGCTTCGATTTACGAATTTAAGTCCCTGATGGATGATCAAAGCCAACATAAAGTTGGAGATCCACATGAGCCAGAGCCCTGCTGCCCAGCCCATTCATTGGGAAAAAGGCGACACCAGCCGTATCCCTTTTGGCGTGTACACCGACGAGCAACGCCACAAAAAGGAACTCGAGCGGTTTTTCTACAAAGCGCACTGGTGCTACGTCGGTCTGGAGGCAGAAATTCCCCTGCCAGGCGACTTCAAACGCACGGTAGTCGGCGAGCGCTCAGTCATCATGACGCGTGCCGATGACGGTCAGATCCATGTGGTCGAGAACGTTTGCGCGCACCGCGGCATGCAGTTCTGCCGCGAGCGGCACGGCAACCAAAAAGGCTTCGTTTGCCCCTATCACCAGTGGAGCTACACGCTCAAGGGCGATCTGCAGGGCGTCCCTTTCCGTCGGGGTGTGCGGCAAGACGGCAAAGTCAATGGCGGTATGCCGGCTGACTTTGAGCCCAAAGACCACGGCCTGACAGCGCTCAAAGTCGCGGTGCGTGGCGGCGTGGTGTTTGCGTCTTTTGACCACAACGTTGAGTCGCTGGAAGACTTCATGGGGCCGACGATTCTCAGCTACTTTGACAGGCTCTTCAACGGCCGAAAGCTGGTCATCTTGGGCTACAACCGGCAGCGTATTCCAGGCAACTGGAAGCTGATGCAAGAAAACATCAAGGACCCTTATCACCCGGGCTTGCTGCACACCTGGTTTGTGACTTTTGGACTTTGGCGGGCCGACAATAAGTCGGAGCTGCGCATGGACGCACACCACCGGCATGCGGCCATGGTCTCCACACGCGGCAGCGCTGGCGTGGCGTCGGGTCAAGCCTCGCAAGTGACCCAGGTCAGCAGCTTCAAGGCCGACATGCAACTGAATGACCCGAGCTTTCTTGACATCGTTCCCGAAGCTTGGTGGGATGGGCCGTCGGCGGTGATGATGACGCTGTTTCCGAGTGTGATTTTTCAGCAGCAAGTCAACAGCGTGTCGACGCGCCACATTCAGCCTGACGGTCACGGCGCGTTTGATTTTGTCTGGACGCATTTTGGTTTTGATGACGACACGCCCGAGATGCAGGAGCGCCGCTTGCGCCAGGCTAATCTGTTCGGCCCCGCCGGGTTTGTGTCGGCAGATGACGGCGAGGTGATCGAGTTTTCGCAGCAAGCCTTTGAGAGCAAACCGCAGCACCGTACGCTGGCCGAGTTGGGTGGTCGCGAGGTTGGCGAAACCGACCACATGGTCACGGAGACGCTGATTCGCGGCATGTACGCCTACTGGCGCAAAGTGATGGAGGAGTGAGGATGATCAACTTTGAAACGCACTTGGCGCTGACCCGCTTGTATGCCGATTACGCACTGGCCGTGGACAGCGGCAACTGGGATTTGTGGCCTGAATTCTTCCTTGAAGACGGCGTCTACAAATTGCAACCGCGCGAGAACCACGAACGCGGCTTCCCGCTGGCCACACTTTCATTTACCAGCAAAGGCATGCTCAAAGACCGCGTCTACGGCATTCAAGAAACGCTGTTCCATGACCCGTATTACCAGCGCCACGTGGTCGGTGCGCCGGTGGTGCGGCGCGTGGAAGCAGGGCGGATTCACAGCGAAGCCAATTACGCGGTGTTTCGCACCAAGCTTGACAAGCCGAGCACGGTTTTCAATGTGGGCCGCTACATCGACACCATCGTGCAGACGCCGGATGGCCTGAAGTTTGCCGAACGTCTGGTGGTCTATGACAGCGAAATGATCCCCAACGCCATCATTTACCCGATATGAAAGACAGCATGAGCCCATGGACTGACGTTGCGGCAGAAGTCGATTTGTTTGAAGGTGCGGGTATTGCCGTGCAAGCGCCGGGCTATGACGTGGCTCTATTCAGCATCGATGGAGAGGTCTTCGCCACCGACAACATCTGCTCGCACGGTCACGCCAAATTGTGCGACGGCTACGTCGAAGGGCATGAAGTGGAGTGTCCGTTTCACCAAGGCCGATTTGACGTCCGAACCGGTGCGGCGACCTGCGCCCCGGCGACCGAGTCGGTCAAATCCTGGCCGGTGAAAATTGAAGGTGGCCGCGTTTATCTGCAACTCTCGGTGTGAGTCTCGCACTGGAACAGCGCGTCGGTTTTTCAGCCATCAGACGTCCAGCCCGGTGCCGGAAAAAAGACTCACCATGCTGTTGCGCAGCCAGATGTTGCCGGCATCGGCGTTGAAGCGCTCATGCCAATGCTGCTTGACTTTGTAGGGCGGCAAGGGCACTGGCGGTTCCAGCAACTGAACTTTTTCCTGTGAGGCTAAAGCGATGCCCAGCAAGCGGGGCACGATGACCAAAAATTCGGTCTGCGCCACGATGCGCGCCACACCTAAAAAGCTGGGCAGATGCAACACCACGCGACGCTCGAGTTTGTGACGGGCCAGTACTTTGTCGACGATGGAATGGCCTGTGCCTGAGGCCGTCACCTTGATATGGCCTTCGGCCAAAAACGCGCGGGGCGTGAGCTTGGCGCGGATGCGCGGGTGATCGCTGGCGGCCAAACAGACGAAATTTTGCGCAAACAAAGCCTGCTGGTAAAAGCCCGCTTCTAGGTCGGGCGTGAAGCCAACGGCGAGATCGATGTCGCCAGATTCGAGCCGACGCCGGCTGTCAGGTGACATCTTGTCGGCTTTCAAGGTCAGGCCGGGCGCGGACTGCTGCAGGTGGTTGATTAGCTTAGGCAGCAACACCATCTCGCTGATGTCGGTCATGCAGATGCAGAACTCCCTTTCAGCCTGTTGCGGTAAAAAGACGCCGCCTTGGCCACGGGCTTTTTCGATGCGAAGCAACGCTTCCAGCAGGTCGGGATAAATGCTTTGCGCCTTGGGTGTTGGCTCCATGCCCGCTGAAGTTCGCGTGAAAAGCCGGTCGTCAAAATGGCGGCGCAGCTTGCCCAGCATGATGCTGGCGCTGGCCTGCTCGATACCTAAGCGCAGCGCTGCACGCGAAACGCTCTGCGTTTTATAGACCTCGACGAAGACGCCGAGCCACTCCAGATCCAGTTTGGCCATACACCACTATATTAAAAAAGTATGCCGGGTATTCTATATACGGCGTTGACGCCATAGTCACTTGCAACGACATTGCTAGGTAGTGCAAATCATGAGGAGACTTTGATGGGAATAAAAGCAAAGAATGCGCTGCCGGTGCTGGTTGCTGGCGGCGGCATTGGCGGTCTGGCTGCGGCGCTGGCCTTGACGCGCCAAGGCTTTGACGTGAAGGTGCTGGAGCAAGCTTCGGCCTTGGGCGAAATTGGCGCCGGCTTGCAAGTCGGTCCCAATGGCTTTGCGGCTTTTGACGCCTTGGGCGTTGGCGAGATCGCCCGCAGCAAAGCGGTTTACACCGATTTCATGGTGATGCACGACGCCTTAGACGAATACCAAGTCGGCCACATTCCCACGGGTGAGGCTTTCCTCCAACGTTTCGGCAACCCCTACGCCGTGATCCACCGTGCCGATGCGCACATGGCCTTGCTGGATGGCGCCAAGGCCTCGGACCGCATTGAAGTGTCAACCGGCACGCAAGTGCTGCGAGTCGAGCAGGACGACGACGGCGTGACGGTGTTTGACGGCCAGGGCGGCCAGCACCGCGGCATCGCCTTGATCGGTGCCGACGGTGTGAAGTCGGCTGTGCGCCGGCAGTTTGTCGGTGACGAGGCGCGCGTGTCGGGTCATGTGGTTTACCGCGCCGTGGTCGACAAAAAAGATTTTCCAGTAGACCTGCAATGGAACGCTGCGTCGATCTGGGTCGGCCCGAATTGCCATCTGGTGCACTACCCGCTGCGCGGCGGCGAGCAGTACAACGTGGTCGTCACCTTCCACAGCCGTGACAAGGAAGAGTGGAGCGTGCGCATGGGCAGCCGTGAAGAAGTGCTTAGCTACTTTGACGGCATTTGCCCTAAGGCCAGGCAACTGATTGAATTGCCGAAAGACTGGTCGCGTTGGGCCACGGCCGACCGCGAACCGATTGGGCAATGGAACTTCGGCCGCGTCACGCTGCTGGGCGACGCCGCCCACGCCACGCTGCAGTACTTGGCACAAGGCGCCTGCATGGCCATGGAAGATGCCGTCACCTTGGGTGAAGCCCTGCGCGTCAACGACAACGACTTCGACAAAGCCTTTGCCTTGTACCAGCGCTGCCGCGTTGCCCGCACCGCTCGCATCGTTTTGTCAGCCCGCGAGATGGGACGCATCTTTCATGCCAAAGGTGTTGAGCGCTTGGTGCGCAACGAGCTTTGGAAAAACCGCAGCCCTGAGCGTTTTTATGACGCCATGGAATGGCTTTACGGCTGGAATCTCGACAACTGCCTGACGGCTTGATCAACGCTTAAGCCACATTCATCAAAATTCATCAACGATATGGAGACACCACATGACAACTTTTAAACAAGCACTGCTCTCAAAAGCCACTTTTTGGGCGGCCACCTTGGCTTCACTATTGGCTTCTGTGTTCGTGCCTGCCTTGGCACAAACCGCCAGCAACTTCCCCACCAAGCCGGTCACCATCGTCACCGCTTTTGCTGCTGGCAGCGGCCCAGATGCCGTATTGCGCCAAGTCTCTGAAAAACTCTCCAAGCTGTGGAATCAGCCCGTCCTGATCAACAACAAACCCGGTGGTGGCGGCTTCATCGCCATCGATGCGACCCAACGCGCAGCGGCCGATGGCTACACATTGATCCAACTCGACAGCGAACACTTGGCCGCTTTGCCGCATCTCTACAAAGCCAAAGGCTATGTGACGCTGAACAACTTTGACCCGGTCGCACCGCTGTTCAGAACACCGTTTTTTGTCGCCGTGGCCACCGACTCCAAGTGGCAGAACATGAAAGACCTGATCAACGCCGCCAAAGTTGCGCCGAACGCTGTGAGCTATGGCTCTTGGGGCGTCGGCAGCCCCGGCCATCTGGGCGGTGAATACCTGTCGCTGTTGACCAGCACCGACATGACCCATGTGGCGTTCCGCGAAGTCTCGCAACTCTTCACCTCGGTGGGTGCCGGTGACGTTCAGTGGAGCTTCGCTAGCCTGCCGTCCAGCCAAGGCATTTACAAAGCCGGCAAGCTGCGCTACATCGCCATCGCAGCAGCCAAACGCATCCCGCAAATGCCTGATGTTCCGACCGTTGCCGAAGCGGGTGGCCCAGCCGGATTTGAAGTCAATTCATTCGTCTCCCTGCTGGCCCCCAAAGGCATTGCCAGCGACGTCAAGGCCAAGATTCATGCCGATGTGCTGAAGGTCCTGGCTGACCCCGAGGTGAAAGCCCGCTTCAACACCTTTGCTTTTGAAGCTATCAGCTGGACGCCTGAAGATATGCGTAAAAATGCAGATGTTAAAAGCAAAATTTACGGTGAGTTGGTCAAACGCAAAAACATCAGCCTAGATTGAAAACACCATGAACGACCTCGGACGCCTCGAAGACCTGCCCGCCGACTATGTCGCTGCCCTCACAGCGCAAAACTTGGTGCCGCTGTGGCCCAATTTGCGCGGCGTGTTGCCGCCCAACAAACCCCGCATCAGCACGCGCGCCACGCACTGGCCCTATGCCGCGATCAGGCCCTTGCTGATTCAAGCCGGCGAACTGACGCCCATCGAAAAAGCCGAGCGCCGCGTGCTGGTGCTGGCCAATCCGGGGCATGGCCTCGACAAGATGCAGGCCAGCGCCGCCATGTACTTGGGCATGCAATTGCTGCTGCCGGGTGAATGGGCGCCCTCGCATCGCCACACGCCCAATGCCGTGCGCATGGTGGTCGAGGGCGAAGGCGCGTGGTCAACAGTCGATGGTGAAAAATGCCCGATGCTGCGCGGCGACTTGATCTTGACGCCCACAGGCTTGTGGCACGAGCATGGCCACGACGGCACAGAGCCGGTGATCTGGCTCGACGTGCTTGATCTGCCGCTGGTCTATTACATGGAGACGAGTTATCACGTCAACGGTGGTCGCCAAGACGTGACGCCCGGCCATGGCGAACGCTCATATGCCCGTGGCGGTCTGCTGCCGACGCCGGTGTTCGAGCGCGCCAACAAGGCTTACCCGATGCTGCGTTACCCTTGGGCAGATGCACGCGCGGCACTGGAGTCGCTAGCGGCCAACCAGCCCGAAGAGCAAGCGGTGCAAATTACCTACGCCAATCCGCAGACCGGTGCGCATGCCGAAAATATCCTGGGTTTTTATGCCTTGATGCTGCGTCCGGGCCAAACTCTGACGCTGCCGACGCGCAGTCCGGCGATGGTGTTCCACGTCATCGAAGGTGGCGCCAACGTGCAGGTCACAGACCAGAACTTTCAGCTGGCCGAGGCCGACACTTGCTGCGCGCCCGGCTACACACCGGTGACCTTGCGCAACGCATCAACCACGCAAGCTGCTTTCATCTTTATCGCTGACGAGACACCGCTGCACCAGAAGCTCGGCGTCTACGAAACGCGCCCCTGAATTTTTGTTTTTTTAATAGGACTTTTTACGATGACCACCCGCTATATCTGGACACCCCCAGCCGTTCAATCTCTACCTATCCGCGGCACAAGCGATCGCCTGCCGATCAACCGCATCTTTTGCGTCGGCCGCAACTACCACGCGCACGCGATCGAAATGGGCAAGCCGGTCGACAAATCGATTGAGCGTCCGTTCTATTTCAACAAGTCACCGCAGACCTTGGTGCAGAGCGGCGCCACCGTGGCGTATCCGCCAGAAACCACCAACTACCACTACGAAATGGAGCTGGTTTTGGTCGTTGGTGAGCCGGGCTTTCGGGTCAAAGCCGAAGACGCCCACACGATTATTTATGGCTATGCCTGCGGTCTGGACATGACCCGTCGCGACCTGCAACTCATTGCCCGCGACAAAGGCCGTCCTTGGGATTTGGGTAAAGACTTTGAGCAATCGGCGGTGGTCGGTGAAGTCGTGCCCATGCCCGGTGTGGTGATTGAGAACGCAGCGCTAGAGCTGACGGTGAATGGCCAGCCGCGACAGAAATCGGACTTGAACAAGCTGATCTGGAACATCCGCGAACAAATCGCTGACTTGTCGCTGTTCTACCACCTCGAACCCGGCGACCTGATTTTCACCGGCACGCCCGAAGGCGTCGGCCCGGTCGTGGCGGGTGACCACATCGAAGGCTCGGTCGAAGGTGTCGGCACTATTTCACTCACCATCAGCGCTGCGGAGTAAGTGATGAATCTGCACAGCTTTTTTCGCAGCGGCACCTCACACCGGCTGCGGATTGCCCTGAATCTCAAAGGACTGGCCTACAACTATGTGGCCGTGGATTTGCGCCGTGAGGAGCATCTGAGCGAGGCGTTTCGCGCGGTGAATCCGCAGGGTCTTGTGCCTGCGTTAGAAATTGACGGGCAGATCAAAACGCAATCACCCGCCATCAT
>CANFZL010000080.1 GCA_947451205.1 Comamonadaceae bacterium | reverse complement strand
TGCCGCAGCCGCCAGTGCAGCAGCCCACACCAGTGCAAAAGCCGACACCAGCCAACAGTCTTTGAAGAAAATCGGGCGGCGCGTTGGCATCGCTTGGTGGTTCGGAAAGAACATGCGCTTCCACCAGATTTCGGTCATGTAATACAGGCCCGGCGCCCAACCGCTGCGGTAGACGCGCTCTTTGAATCGCGCGAAGGGCGTGAGCGCGGCGTATTCAGCCGGCGTCAGTGGTGCCCAGACAAAATCAACCCCCTTCAAATTGGTGTAACCGTGGTGGATCACGTTGTGCCCGATGTCCCACAAACTGTAGGGTGTGAGCGACGGCAAAAAGGCCAAGCGGCCCAGCCATTTATTCAGCTTACGGTGCGGCGTCAGGCTTTGGTGACAAGCATCGTGGCCAATCACAAACAGCCGCCCCGTGACAAAACCGGCTGCCAGCCCGGATAACAATTTCGCCCAGCCCGCCGCCAGCCAGACCGTGCCGGCCAATGCCGTCAGCAGCAATGCGTAATCAAACGATAACAGCACCAGTGCCCACAGCGTGGTGCGCGTTGACAATGGGATCAACCAAGCGCGCAAAGTTTTACGGTGCGGCAACGGTTCATGCGCCGGAATAGGCGTGTTGGGTTCAAGCAGGGGGGATTCGGAAGTCACCGAATACAAAAGCGGCAAAGCTGACATGGGCGTGTATGAAAAAGATAACGAGTCATCCTAAGACGAGCTACTGGCCTAAGTTCTGATGCAGATCAAGAAGCCAGTGAATGGCGTGTACCAGCTTGGTAACTTCTTCATGTGAGAATGCAAACAAAACTACACGGAGACAAGACCATGCCCAGCCGCGCCACCAAAATAGTCGTCACCCTCGGGCCCGCTTCCAGCGACCCAGCCATGCTTGAAAAAATGATTGCCGCAGGTGTCAACGTGGTGCGCATGAATTTCAGCCACGGCAAGGCCGAAGACCACATCAAAACAGCCCAGCTGGTGCGTGAAGCTGCGCAACGTGTTGGCCGCGAAGTCGCCATCATGGCCGACCTGCAGGGCCCGAAAATCCGTGTCGGCAAGTTCGCCGAAGGCAAGGTGCAGCTGATCACGGGTGAGAAATTTATTCTGGATGCCTCACGTACTGAACCCGGCGACATCAAGGGTGTTGGGCTTGACTACAAAGAGCTGCCACGCGACCTGAAAGCCGGCGACGTGTTGTTGCTGAATGACGGCTTGATCGTGCTGACCGTGGACGTGGTGCGCGGTGAAGAAATTCACACCCGCGTCAAGGTCGGCGGTGAGTTGTCCAACAACAAAGGCATCAACAAGCAAGGCGGTGGCCTGACAGCCCCAGCGCTGACCAGCAAAGACATGGACGACATCAAAACAGCCATGAGTTTTCAGGCCGACTACGTGGCCGTGAGCTTCCCGAAAAACGCCACTGACATGGAAATGGCGCGCCAACTCTGCAACGTGGCGGCCGCGCCTTACAAACACAAACCGGGGCTGATCGCCAAGATCGAGCGCGCTGAAGCGATTCCGAATCTGGACGAAATTTTGCGCGTCAGCGACGGCATCATGGTGGCCCGCGGTGACTTGGCGATTGAAGTCGGCAATGCGGTTGTACCGGCCTTGCAAAAACGCATGATCAAGATGGCGCGGGCCGCCGATAAGTTGGTCATCACGGCGACGCAAATGATGGAAAGCATGATCCTGAATCCGGTGCCCACACGCGCTGAGGTCAGCGATGTGGCCAACGCCGTGCTGGACGGCACTGACGCGGTGATGTTGAGCGCAGAAACAGCGGTCGGCCGTTACCCGCTGGAGACGGTCGAGGAGATGGCGAAGATCTGCATCGAGGCTGAGAAAGCCGAGTACCGCGAGCTGGAGGCCGACTTCACCGGCAAGACGTTTGGCCGCATTGACCAGTCGATTGCGATGGGTGCGCTGTTCACAGCGCATCACTTGGGCGCAAAAGCCATCGTCGCTTTGACTGACAGCGGCTCCACGGCTTTGTGGATGAGTCGCCACGACATTCGCGTGCCCATTTATGCCCTCACGCCTCGCTTGGCGACTCAGCGCAAGATGGCGCTGTATCGGAATGTGCGGCCGCTGTTAATGGACACCATCATTGACCGCGACGCAGCGCTGGCCCAGGCGGAAGCTCATTTGCTGCGCCGTCAAATTGTGGAGAGCGGTGACGTGTACGCGATCACTTGCGGCGAACCGATGGGCGCACCAGGCGGGACGAACATGCTGAAAATTTGTCGGGTGGCTTGAGGTTTCGGATTCGGCCACCGTAGCGCCTCAGCGACGCCAGAGCCGAATCAGGAGCCGGTTAAAATCTATTACCACTCGGTTACCACCCACCCCATATTCATCAAGGGATTAAATCCATGGCCCTCGTCTCCATGCGCGAACTGCTCGACCACGCAGCAGCCAACACCTACGGCATCCCCGCCTTCAACGTCAACAACTTGGAACAAGTGCAAGCCATCATGCAGGCCGCGCACGAGGTCAATGCACCCGTCATCATGCAGGCCAGCGCAGGTGCCCGCAAATACGCCGGCGAAGGTTTCCTCAAGCACCTGATTCAAGCCGCGGTTGAAAGCTATCCGCACATCCCCGTCGTCATGCACCAAGACCACGGCCAGAGCCCCGACGTCTGTCGCGGCGCGATTGACCTGGGCTTCAGCTCCGTCATGATGGACGGCTCGCTGATGGCCGATGGCAAGACCATCGCCGACTACGACTACAACGTCGAAGTCACCCGCAAAGTTGTTGAAATGGCCCACGCCACCGGCGTTTCTGTTGAAGGCGAACTCGGCTGCCTCGGTAGTTTGGAGACCATGCAGGGCGACAAAGAAGACGGCCACGGCACCGACGCTGTGATGACACACGCCCAATTGCTGACCGACCCTGAGCAAGCCGCTGACTTTGTCAAACGCACCCAGCTCGACGCGCTGGCGATTGCCATTGGCACCAGTCACGGCGCCTACAAGTTCACGCGCAAGCCCACCGGCGACATTTTGGCGATCGAGCTGATCAAAGAGATTCACCGCCGCATTCCCAACACGCATTTGGTCATGCATGGTTCGTCGAGCGTGCCGCAAGACCTGCTGGCGATCATTCGCCAGTTCGGCGGCGACATGAAAGAAACCTACGGCGTGCCGGTGGAAGAAATTCAAAAAGCCATCCAGTTCGGCGTGCGCAAGATCAACATCGACACCGATATTCGTCTGGCCATGACCGCTGCGGCGCGTCAATTCATGGTCGAGAATCCAAGCAAGTTTGACCCGCGTGAATGGCTCAAACCTGCCACGGCCGCCGCCAAAGCCATTTGCAAACAGCGCTACATCGAGTTCGGCTGCGAAGGCCAGGCCAGCAAGATCAAGGGCGACAGCCTGTCGATCGTGGCCGCCAAGTACGCCAATGGCGAGCTGGCACAAGTCGTTCGCTGAGCGCTTTTTCACTGTTTACCGGCACGCCATGACCCAAGCGCTTCACACCTCCACCCTGACTTCCCTGCCCCTGCTGGCTCGCGGCAAAGTGCGCGACAACTACGCTGTGGGCCAAGACCGCCTGCTGATGGTGGCGAGCGACAGGCTCAGCGCTTTCGACGTGATTTTGGGTGAGCCCATTCCAGGAAAAGGCGCGCTGCTGACGCAAATGGCCTTATTTTGGTTCGGCAAGCTCGGCCACATCTGCCCTAATCACCTGACCGGCGACGCCCCTGAAAGCGTCGTCACTGCGGCTGAGTTGCCACAGGTCACGGGCCGCTCCATGTTGGTCAAGCGCCTGAAGCCGATTCCCGTCGAAGCTGTGGTGCGCGGCTACTTAGCAGGCAGCGGCTGGCAAGAATACCAAGCCACCCAATCAGTCTGCGGCGTGCCATTGCCAGATGGTTTGAAAAACGCCAGCAAGCTGCCGGAACCGATCTTCACGCCGGCGGCCAAAGCCGAAGCCGGCGAGCATGACGAAAACATCAGCTACGAGCAGGTCGAAACCATCGTCGGACCCGAGCTCGCTGCGCAAATTAAAAAAATCAGCATAGAGATCTACCAAACGGCAGCCGCTTTCGCGCTGACCAAAGGCATCATCATTGCCGACACCAAGTTTGAATTTGGCCTCGACGAGCAAGGCACGCTGACGCTGATGGACGAAGTGCTGACGCCCGACTCCTCGCGCTACTGGCCGATTGAAGGTTACGAGCAAGCCTTCACCGCCGGCCAAAACCCGCCCAGCTACGACAAGCAGTTTGTGCGCGACTGGCTGGAGGCCGTGCGCATCAACGGCAAGCCTTGGGACAAGACGCCACCGGCACCGCATCTGCCGCCGGACGTGGCGCTGAAGACTGCAGCGAAATACGAAGAAGCCTTGGCGCGTTTAACGAGCTAAAAGCTCACAGCTTGTTCTTAAGCGCTGCCCGCCTCAGGCTGGCGGCGACCCAAAGCGCAAGCTGGCGCAAACACCACGGCCTTCAGCACCCGGCGACAAACTGAACTCAGCGCCCAGCAGTTCGGCGTAACGCCGCACGATCGACAAGCCCAAGCCGGCGCCTTCACCCAAACGCTGCCCGGCCTCGCCCAAGGCCCAGCGCTCACCCCAGAACAACATGTCTTGCGCGCTCATGCCCGGGCCGTTGTCGACCACCCGTAACACCGTCTGTCCGCCCTCTGTTAGCACACTGACAGTGACGCGGGCATCGGAGCCGACGGCATAGCGCAGCGCGTTATTCAACAAGTTGCCTAAAATCCCCTCGACCAACGCCACATCACCGATCACGGTCGTCGGTTGCTCAAGACCTTCGGCACCCAGGTCTACGCCCACCGCATCGGCCTTGGGCATAAAGCGCAAGACCACATCGCGCACCAATTCATCAAGTTGCAAAGGTTGTAAATTCAAGGCCGCGCGGCCTTCATCGGCACGCGCCAAGGCAAGTAATTGCTCAACCAAGTGACTGGCACGCTGCTCACCTTCGGCAATCCCCAGCAGTTGCTCACGCCAAACCGCCGGCGTTGCTTGCGCCAACGCATAACTGGCCTGCGCCCGAATACCGGCCAGAGGCGTGCGCAACTCATGCGCCACGTTACCGGCAAATTCACGTTGCGCCTCAATGCTCCGACTCAGCCGCAGCAGCAAGGAGTTGAGCGCCAAACGCAGGTTTTCGACGTCGCGGGAGTTGACACCTGTGGTCGCATCATCCGGCACGGGTCTGAGGTCGCTGGCATCACGCCTGCCCAGCGCTTGCTGCAAGGTCGCCAACGGACCCAAATCGCGTCCGATGCTCCGGCGCAACCACCAGGCCAGAAAACCTAGTAGCAAAGCCTGTGGAATAGCAGAGTAAGTCAACAGCCGTTGCAAGAGCCGGTTGCGCGTGGCAGAGGTCTGTGCCATGACGACCTCGACCTCGACGGGGTCAGTCCTGCGCAAGCTGACGCTGCGCATTTCGCGCCCCAAGTACACCATGTCTGAAAATTGTGAACTCACGTTGGCGGGCAACGCAGGCGGACGCAATCCGGCATGACCGCCAACAAACTGCCCTTCGTCGCCATAAACGGCAAAAAACATGGATTCGCTTTGGTCAAACAACAAGGTCCCCATGTCATCGATCGACAAGTTCAGTCCTGGCTTGCCGACAGGCCCGAGCGTCACGTGCGCCGCCAAGGCGTAGGCATCGTCGAGCAGGGCGCGGTCAAATGCTTGGCCGGTGAAGTAACTTGCCAGCGCCAATGTCACTGCCGTACCGGCCGCCCAAGTGATGACCAGTGGCACCAGAACGTGCTGCGCTAGACGGGTGCGCAATGACGACCGGGGCTGGATCACGTCGACTCTTCCAACACATAACCCAGACCGCGCAAAGTGCGTATGCCGACGCCGGAACCCAGCAATTTTTTACGCAGTCGGGAGATGAAGGCTTCCAGTGCGTTGTCTCCCAAAGCCGTGTCGGCCTCGGATAGTTTGTCGGCAAGTTGCCGCTTGCTGACAACGCGTCCAGGTGGTGTCAGCAACTCCCACAAGACTTCAAACTCACGCGCTGGCAGGTCCCAGGGTTCACCGGCCAACAAGAAGCGCCTGGCCTTACGGTCGAGATGCAACTGGCCTAACTGAACACGATCTTCAACGCCTTGCGCGCGCCGCACCAAGGCGCGCAGTCGAGCTTCAACCTCGTTCAGATCAAAAGGTTTACCCAGATAGTCATCAGCGCCGGCATCAAGGCCGGCAATGCGTTCTTCGGTGCGGTCGCGGGCCGTCAGCACCAACACGGGCGTTCGGTCGCCGCGCGCCCGTGCCTCACGCAGGACCGAAAGCCCATTGCCCAAACCGCTGCGTTCGTGGCTGCTCAGGGGCAAGTTCAGGTCTAGCAGCACGGCATCAAAAGGCTGGACACGCCACCAATGACGCGCCTCTTCGACCGTGGTCGCTTCATCTACCCGGTGGCCGGCTTCGCGCAGGCTGCGCAACATCAGCGAACGCAAGACGGCATCGTCTTCAACCAGGAGGATTCGCATCGGTAGTCAGTCTCGGCTCGGGGGTAATTCGTTGTATTGACAACATCGGTCAGCCGCTGGTCAGGAACCGGTCAGCTGGCCTGTGAGATAAAAGTCACATGAGCATACAACACTGGTTTTTTTGTACAAGCGTGGCGCTGTCCTTGCCCGTCTGGGCCCAAGTCCACGCGACACCGGCAGCAGCCATCCCGCGACTGGCGTCGACTGAGCTGACACAACCGATCGCAGTCACCCTGGAACAAGCCTTGCAAGCTGCCCGCAACAACCTCGACGTGTCGCTAGCCCAACGCAACTTCGACGCCGCCCGTGCTGACGTGCTGAGCGCCGACCGCGCGCCGACGCCGATCTTGACGGCAAAGACCGCCTCGATTGATTTGCAAAACGGCGTCGGCTCCGGCAACGCCTTAAACGACAAACGCATCGACAAGTCAATCGGCCTAGACTGGACTTGGGAGCGTGGCAACAAACGCGAACTGCGCACCCGCGGCGCGCAGTTCGCGGCCCAAGCAGCCCAAGCCGACCTAGACGAAGCTTTGGTGCAGCAACAACTGGCCACGGTCGGCGCTTATTACGATCTGTTGGCGGCGCAAGAACGCATCACCCAGGTGCAAGCCATTGCGCACAGTGCCGTTGAGCTGGCCCGCACCGCGCAGCGCCGGTTGAGCGCAGGTGATTTGTCGCTACAAGACGCCGCCCGCAGTGACATCGAAGCCGAGCGCACCAACGCAGACCTGCGGTCCGCGCAAGCTGACCGCGTCCGCGCCGAGCTGACATTGAAGCAAGTGACGCGCTTGTCAGGCGCGCTGGTAGCCGATGCTGCGTGGCCTACGCCAGCCCTGACGCTGCCCAACCTGCCTGAACCTCAACTAGACGCCAGGCCTGATGTGCGTGCCGCGGTGCGACGCACAGAGGCCGCACAGGCCGTGCTGGAAAGCGCCGAAGCTTTGCGTAAAAACGACCTGACGTTGGGCACCTCGTTCGACCATTACCCGAGCAGCTCAACCCGGATGCTGGAGTTTCGTGTGCAGATGCCATTGGCAGGCCTGTTTGGCAATTACGCCTATCAGGGCGAGCTCGGCCGCGCCACCGCCCAGTTGTCTCAGGCGCAAGACCTGCTCGACAAAACCCGCTTGTCGGCCGCGCTCGACATCAGCCGCCTGCAGCAAGATTTGCTGGCCGCGTCGGAGCGGGCCTTGACTTACCAAAACGCCATCGTGCCGCGGGCCCGTCAAGTCGCCAGCATGGCTGAGCTGGCTTACAGCAAAGGCGCCATGTCGTTGACAGAACTGCTGGACGCCCGCCGCACACTCCGCGCCGCCCTGCTGGAAGACGTGACGACCCGTGCTGACCACGCGCGCAGCTTGGCCGCCTGGCAACTGCGCCGCTTGGCACCCGCCCTTTGATTTTTTGAGCCTTCTGATTGACCTTGATGCCACACACCACCGTGAAAAAACTAAGCGCCCCGTCCCTGCACATCAGCCTGCTCATCAGCTTGCTTGTCCTGACAGGTTGCCAGGAGCCCGCCCCGCCACCAGCCAAAGCCCCGCCCCCGATCCTGCAGGGTGAGCAACTGCGCTTTGCGCCTAACCATCCGCAACTGTCCCTGATCGGTCTGGTCCGCGCCACGCCAGCGCAAACCATCACGGTCGACCTGCCGGCACGCATGGTCTGGAACGAAGAACACACCCAACGCATTTACCCGGCCTTTGCGGGCCGCGTCAGTGCTATTCAGGCCGACGTCGGGCAGGCCGTGAACGCCGGTTCGGTGTTGGCACAACTGGCCTCACCCGACTTCGGTATGGCCCAGGCAGACACCGCCAAAGCGCGCGCCGATGCCCGCCTGAGCAGCAAAGTCTTGCAGCGCCAACGCGAACTGTTTGAGGCCGGCATCATTGCCCGCAAAGACCTTGACCAAGCGGAGGCCGATGGTGCACGTTCATTGGCTGAAGTTCAGCGCGCCGAAGCCCGTACCCAAATGTATGGCGGCGCCCGCGAGGCCGCCAGTGTCAACCAAGCTCTGGCCATCAGCGCCAGCATCAAAGGCGTGGTAGTTGAGCGCAATCTCAACCCGGGCCAAGAAGTCCGGCCCGACCAGTCTGGCGTCGGTGTGCCACCACTTTTTGTGGTGACCGACCCAACCACGCTGTGGGTGCAGATTGACGCACGGGAGTCTGAGGTCGGCACGCTCCGGCCCGGCGCTACGTTCGAGCTGATCATCCCGACGCTGCCCGGTCAAAAATTTGAAGGCCGCGTCACCGCTGCCGCCGACTACATCGATCCGACCACCCGCACCATCAAGGTCCGGGGTTTGGTAGCCAATCCGGCTCGCTTGCTCAAAGCAGAGATGTTGGCCACCGCACGGATTCAGCGCAATATCGGCCCCGGGGTGTTGATTCCGTCACGAGCTGTCTCGCTGTTAGGCGCCAAAAACACCGTGCTGGTGCAAGTCGAAACTGGTGTTTTTGAGGTACGCGAAGTTCAGCTGAGCTATCAAGGTCCGCACGAGTCCGTGGTATCCCAAGGCGTCGCAGCCGGCGAGCAAGTCGTCAGCGACAACATGCTGCTGCTGGCGCGCGAGTTCCGCAACGCCAAAAATGACGCACAACCCGTTCAGGCGAAACCATGAAACGCCTGATCCACTACGCGCTGCACCAGCCACTCTTCATCGTGCTGGGCACATTGCTGTTCGCGATGTCCGGTGTCATCGCCTTCAAGACCCTGTCGGTCGAAGCTTTTCCTGACGTTACCGACACGCAGGTCACGGTGATTGCGCTGTACCCAGGGCGCGCCGCCGAAGAAGTTGAAAAACAAGTCACGCTGCCGATTGAAATCGCGCTGTCCGGTTTGCCAAATTCGATCCGAGTCTTCTCGCACACGCAGTTTGGCCTGTCCTACACCGTCGTCACTTATGACGATGCCGCCAACGTCAATGTCGTTCGCCAGCAAGTCAATGAGCGGCTGAACAGCATCGACGTGCCGGCAGGCGCGCAAGTCAATGTGGCACCGAACGCGACACCCGTCGGCGAAGTCATGCGCTACCGCGTCAAGGGCGACGGCCAAAGCACGACCGACCTGCGCACGCTGCAAGACTGGGTGATTGAACGTGGCTTGCGACAAGTCCCGGGCGTCGCCGACGTCGTCGGCATGGGCGGTTTCATCAAGCAATACGAGGTCCAGCCAGACCTCGAAAAACTACGCGCCTACAAGCTCACCTTCCAGAATTTATTGGACGCACTGGGCCGTGGCAACTCGAATGCGGGCGGCAGTTATGTGGCACAAGGCCAGCAGCAATTCGCCATTCGCGGCATTGGTCTGCTGCAATCGCCAGACGACATCGGTCGCATCGTCGTGGCGGCGCGTGGCGCTACACCGATCCTGATTCGGGACATCGCCGAAGTCAAGATTGGCGCCATCCCGCGCCTGGGCATCGTCGGCCAGGACCATGACGACGACGTCGTGACCGGCATTGTCATCATGCGCAAAGGCGAGAACCCGAGCATCGTGCTGAAAGGCGTCAAAGACAAGATTGCTGAACTCAATGCGCGCGGTCTGCCGAAGGGCGTGCAAATACTGCCCTACTACGACCGCACTTGGTTAATGGGCAAAACGCTGACCACCGTGTTTAAAAATCTAGTCGAGGGCGCGCTGTTGGTGGCCCTCGTGCTGTACCTGTTTTTGTCGAACATTCGTGCCAGTCTGGCCGTGGTGGTCATCATCCCGCTGGCCTTGTTGTCGACTTTTCTCGGCCTGAAGATCATGGGCGTGCCGGCCAATTTACTGAGCTTGGGGGCGATGGATTTCGGCATCATCGTCGACGGCGCGGTGATCGTGATTGAAAACATCATGCACCGACTGTCTGAGAAAAAAGAAGGCATGACCAACGCTCAGAGGCGCAACGTCATCATCGATGCCGCCAGCGAAGTCGG
>CANFZL010000079.1 GCA_947451205.1 Comamonadaceae bacterium | reverse complement strand
GGTGGCGGTGTGCGCACGGTGGACGATGTGCGGCGGCTGCTCAATGCCGGTGCCGACAAGACCAGTTTCAACTCGGCTGCGCTGGCCCATCCGCAGATCATTGACGAAGTCTCGGCGCGCTACGGTGCCCAATGCATTGTTGTTGCCATTGATGCTAAGCGCCGTTCTGATGAAGAAGCCTTGACGCGCGGCGCGGGCTGGGATGTCTACAGCCATGGCGGCCGGAAAAACACCGGCCTCGACGCGGTGGTCTGGGCCACTGAAATGGCGCGTCGTGGCGCTGGCGAAATTTTGCTGACCAGCATGGACCGCGACGGCACCAAGGCCGGCTTTGACTTGGCGCTGACCCGCGCCGTCAGCGACGCGGTGAGCGTGCCGGTCATCGCCTCGGGCGGCGTTGGCAACCTCGACCATCTGGCCGATGGCATCCAGATCGGCGGCGCTGACGCCGTGTTGGCCGCGAGTATTTTTCATTACGGCGAATACACCGTGCAGCAGGCCAAGCAACGCATGGCCGAGCGCGGCATCCCGGTTCGGCTGTGAGCTTAGGCTCATCACTGACCACAATCACCGAGAATGGCCCGCATGAACTGGTTAGATGAAGTCCGATGGGACGAGCGGGGCCTGATCCCCGTGATCGCGCAAGAAGCCGCCAGCGGCGACGTGCTGATGTTTGCTTGGATGAACCGCGAGGCGCTGCAGGAAACTGCCGACTCCGGTCGGGCCGTGTACTTCAGCCGCTCACGCGCGCGGTTGTGGCGCAAGGGCGAGGAATCCGGCCACGTGCAAACTGTGCACGACATCCGACTCGACTGCGACAACGACGTGATTTTGCTGAAAATCACGCAACTTGGGCAAGAAACCGGTCCTTCGATCGCTTGCCACACCGGGCGCCACAGCTGCTTTTTTCACCGCTACGAGGGCAGCCAGGGCGGCCAATGGGTCGCGGCAGAGCCGGTGCTCAAAGACCCGAAACATATCTACACATAAGCAAGGCGCCCGTTTTCATGACCACGACTTCAAATGACTCCCTTGCGCGCCTAGCTCAGGTGATTGAAAGCCGCAAAGTGTGCAACGGTGGCGACCCTAGTCAAAGCTACGTCGCCCGCCTGCTGCACCAAGGGCCCGACGCTTTCTTGAAAAAAATCGGTGAAGAAGCCACCGAAACAGTCATGGCAGCCAAAGACTTGGACCACGGCGGCGCCACGCCCGAGCTGCAAGGCAAGTTGATCGGCGAAGTGGCTGATCTGTGGTTTCACAGCTTGATCGCCTTGGCCCATTACGACTTGACTCCGGCCGATGTGATTGCCGAGTTGGAACGTCGCGAAGGCACCAGCGGGATCGAGGAAAAAGCCCTGCGTAAAGCACTGCTGCGTGCCGATGCTGAAAAATAAGCCGGTCTTCAATTCACCAACACCGCGCCTATGAACTTCACTGACCTTTCTGACAACGCTGAGAAGTCGTCGAGTGACCGGCTGGTCATGCAAATTTTGTACGGCTTGCACACCATGGCCTGGTTCAGCGGCGGCGTCTTTGCGGTGGTCGCGCTGATCATCAATTACTTTAGGCGCTCTGATGAAGTTCATCCGCTCTACAGGGCGCATCACAACTTCATGATCTCAACGTTTTGGTGGACGCTGGTCTGGTTGGTGCTGCTGTCGCCGTTGTGGTTGTTTTTTTTATTGCCGGGCATGCTGGCTTACGCCATCGTCTGGCTTTGGTATTTGTACCGCTGCATCAAAGGCTGGTTGCGTTTTAACGCCGACCGTCTGCCGCAAACGGTGGCTTCCCTATGAACAGCACAGGCTCACACACTCACGCACCCGGCACAGCCGCTGACAACTGCCTCTTTTGCAAAATTGCAATAGGCAAGATTCCGAGCCGCAAGGTTTACGAAGACGGCGAGTTGCTGGCCTTTCACGACATCAGCCCGTGGGCGCCAGTGCATTTCCTGATCATCCCGAAAGCCCATATAGCCTCGATGGCGCAGCTCGGGCCTGAGCACCAGTCGCTGCTGGGCCGCATGATGCTGCTGGCGCCTCGCTTGGCGCTGGAGCAAGGCTGCAGGCCGTACCCTGACGGTGGCTATCGTATTGTCACCAACACCGGCGCTGAAGGTGGTCAAGAGGTGCATCACTTGCATATTCACGTGATGGGCGGTCCGCGCCCTTGGCTGCGAGGTTGAAAGGATGCGCTACTCTGGCATCCATCTTGCATCAGATCTGGTAACGGTTTAAAACACAGCGGCTGAGGTCAATGTGGCATAAGCTTTCTAGAGTGCATACAAGCGCTTTAGAATCACAACGATTCGTACACGTCGGCTGTTGAGGTCGACATCAAAGTTTAGGAGAAAAACATGGGTGGATTTTCCATTTGGCATTGGTTGATAGTCTTGCTGATCGTGGTCATGGTGTTTGGCACCAAGAAGCTCAGAAACATGGGCGGCGACCTCGGTGGTGCGGTCAAGGGTTTCAAAGACGGCATGAAAGAAGGCGGTCAACCAGCTGATGAAGCAGCGGCTACGACGCCTCCCGCGCAGGTCACTGCTGCGACATCGGCAACCGCGTCACCGGTTGACGACAAAAATACCATTGACGTGCAAGCACGTCAAAAATCCTGATCAGGTTCTCATTGAGCTTTCAAGGCGACTGGGTGCTTTGCGCCCACGTGAACTGACATGATCGATCTCGGTATCTCCAAAATTGCGTTGATCGGTGCAGTCGCGCTCATCGTCATCGGCCCTGAAAAGCTACCGCGGCTGGCGCGCACCATTGGCACTTTGCTGGGCAAGGCGCAGCGCTACGTGGCCGACGTCAAAAGTGAAGTCAGTCGGTCGATGGAGCTGGACGAACTCAAGAAGATGAAAGACACGGTCGAAGGTGCGGCCCGGGATGTCGAAAGCTCGATGCAGACCGGCGCCAGCGATTTCGAAAAAACATGGGCCGAAACCACCAATATGGCTGGTGACAACGGCTATTCCAGTGACGTACCCGGCATGATCAGTTTTCCGGAATACAAGAATCCGCGGAAAAACTGGCGACTCAAGCAGGGTGCCACCCCGCAATGGTTCAAGGCGCGTTCTGGCGTTCGAACCAAAGCGTTGTCGGGTGCGGCCCGAGTGGCGCGTTACCGGCCTAAGACGCGTGCCATTCCCCATGTCTAGCCGAGTACTTCCTTTTTTTCTGACCAGACTATGAGCGATTCGCAAACCGACAAACCTGATGAACTCGCAGGTACCGAGCAACCTTTTGTTCAGCACCTGATGGAGCTGCGCGACCGGATGATCAAGGCTGTTATTGCGATTGGTGTTGCCGCTGCCGTGCTAGCCCTGTTTCCTGGCCCGGGTGCGCTCTATGACTTGATGGCGGCGCCGCTGATTGCCAGCCTGCCCAAGGGTGCCACGCTGATTGCCACCAATGTGATCTCTCCTTTCGTGGTGCCGATCAAGATCATGTTCATGTCGGCGTTCATGATCGCCTTGCCGGTGGTGCTTTACCAAGTCTGGGCTTTTGTAGCTCCTGGGCTATATGCGCACGAAAAAAAGCTGGTGATGCCGCTGGTGGTGTCAAGCACGATGCTGTTTTTCACGGGCGTGGCTTTTTGCTACTTTTTTGTCTTTGGGCAGGTGTTCAAATTCATCCAGAGCTTTGCCCCCAAGTCCATCACTGCTGCGCCTGACATCGAGGAATACCTCAACTTTGTCATCGGCATGTTCATGGCTTTCGGGCTGGCATTTGAAGTGCCAATTGCGGTGATTCTGTTGGTCCGGATGGGGATTCTCACGGTGGCCCAATTGCGTGAGTACCGTGGTTACTTTTGGGTGTTAGCTGCGGTCGGCACTGCGTTGGTGACACCGCCAGACGCTGGTTCGATGATCATGTTGCTGGGCGTGGTGGGCGGCTTGTACGAGGTTGGTATTCTGGCCGCACAAATGTTCGTCAAACACACCAAAGCGCCAGCCTCAGAGGACAGTGCTGAAAAGGCCGCAGAGTAACTCCTTAACGCGGCAAGGCTTGTCGTTGGCGCTTGCTTGGTGTCACTGCGACGTCTAGGTTAGTATCACGGCGCTGAACCTTCAGAACTGCACTTACCCCGGGCTTCAGGGCGGCCACTGCGCTGAGTAATTCGGTGACATTGCGCACTGGTTTTTCTGCCACTGTGGTGATGACATCGCCAGGGCGGATACCCGCTGCTGCGGCAGGACCGTTTTGCAAGACACCAGTGATGATGACGCCACTTTTGGCTGAGATGTTGAAGGTTTGCGCCAGTTCCGCATTCAGCTCTTGCGGCTCGACGCCGATCCAGCCGCGCGTCACTTGACCGTCTCTGACGATGCTTTCTAAAACTTGGCGGGCGGTCGACACCGGAATGGCAAATCCGATGCCCATGGAGCCGCCGGAACGCGAATAAATCGCCGTGTTGATGCCTAGTAAGCGGCCTTGTGTGTCAACCAACGCACCACCAGAATTGCCCGGGTTGATGGCCGCATCAGTTTGAATGAAATTCTCGAACACATTGATACCGAGCTGGCTACGCCCAAGAGCACTGATGATGCCGCTGGTGACGGTTTGCCCGACGCCAAAAGGGTTGCCAATAGCCAGCACCTGGTCGCCAATTTCAATCGACTCGGAGCTGCCCAGCACAATGACCGGCAGCTTGTCGAGCTCGATCTTGAGGATCGCGAGGTCTGTTTCGGGATCGGTACCGATGACTTTGGCCTTAGCTTTACGCGCGTCAATCAAAATAACTTCGATGTCGTCTGCGCCTTCGACCACATGGTTGTTGGTAAGGATGTAGCCGTTCGGGCTGACGATAACGCCACTTCCCAGCCCAACTTGCGTTTCATTGCGCACCTGGTCACCAAAAAAGAAGCGGAACCAAGGGTCTTCGGTATTCGGTGGGCGGGCTGCAGCTTTGCTGGCAATGATGCTGACGACAGCGCCCGACGCGGCTTTTGCAGCCGTACTGAAACTGCCTGGTGCCCCACCTGCAATTTTCCCCGTGCTGCCTGCAGGTGCCTCGATCACCGTGAGCGCGCCTAGGTTGCTGCCACGTTGTAGCCACTCAGGTTTCAGGCTAACGAGCACAAAATAAACCGCCAGTAAGACGGTTACCAGCTGGGAAAACAAGAGCCAAGATCTGCGCATGGTGGTGATTGCCAAAAAACAAAAAAGGTGAAAAAAGCAGTCAACTCAACAGTTCGAAACTGAAACACAAGCTTATTTTGACTGATTCGCCGCGCGATGATTAGCGCCGTCGCGCAATAGCCATCTGAGGGTTGGCATGCGAGATGCATGGTGCGCGATCACCCTGATAATCCGGACACAGACCCGGACAGATTAAAGGACGTGAATAAATGGTATCAGTCAGCGAACTCATCAAAGGAAAAGCGTCGTGACTGCACTCAATGATGCAGCGCTGGACGGCGTCTCCAGAATTGAGCTGTTGAAAGCCTTCAACAGTTTGTTGCAGCCAGAGCTGTTTAAGGATTACGGCCCCAACGGACTGCAAGTTGAAGGCAAGCCGAGGGTGCAGCGCATCGTCTCCGGCGTGACTGCGAGCTTGGCGCTGATTGATGCTGCGGTGGCTTGGCGAGCGGATGCGATTTTTGTCCACCACGGTCTTTTTTGGCGTGGGCATGACGGTCGCATCACCGGTTGGATGAAGCAGCGGCTGGCTTTGTTGCTGGCGCATGACATCAATCTCTTTGCGTATCACCTGCCGCTCGACGCGCACCCAGAGTTGGGTAATAACGCGCAGCTTGGGCGTCTGCTTGGCTTGGTTGCGCACGAGGGGGCAGCGGGTCGCTTCGGTGAGTCGGGACTGGGGTTTATGGGCTGCCGTTTGGGTGGTGAAGCATTTGCCACGGCCGAGAGTCTAGCCAGTTATATCTCTGCCTTGCTGGGGCGGCAGGCGGTGCTGGTAGATCGATCTGTCGGTAAATCGAGCGCCATTCAACATATCGCTTGGTGCACTGGCGGAGCTCAAGGCTATTTCGAAGCGGCTATCGAGGCAGGTGCTGATGTGTTTATCACGGGTGAAATCTCCGAGCCGCAGGCCCACTATGCTCGTGAGATGGGTGTGGCCTATATCGCGTGCGGTCATCACGCCTCTGAACGCTACGGCGCACCCGCTGTGGCCGCCCATGTGGCAGCGAAATTCGACTTGCTTCATCAGTTCATCGACAATCCGGCCTGAACCACATGACTACAGCACTTCCATTTTTAATTACCATGGGCGATGCTGCTGGCATTGGTCCAGAAATCATTGCCAAAGCCTTTTCTGATGCGCCTGAAGATATGGCGGGATGCATTGTGGTGGGAGACGTAGCCGTGGTGCGCCGAGCTGCGCAGTTGGCGGCTATTGGGCGCAACAAAATTAATCAAAACAGTAGTACTGACGGACAACCGCAAGCGTTGGCTGTTGCCGAGCTGGCAAGTCTGGCCGATGTCAAGAGCGTACCGCCGCATTGCATCGGCGTCTGGCAAGGCTGCACGCTGGCGGCGCCACCGGAATATGGCCAGATCAGCGCTGAGTCGGGTCGGGCCGCCGCCGAGTGCATTGTGGCCGCCGCGCGTGCTGTTCTCTCGGGGCAGGCGCGCGGCATGGTCACGGCGCCGATTCACAAAGAGGCGCTGGCAGCAGCGGGTGGTGAGTACGCACGTTTCCCGGGGCACACAGAAATGCTGCAAGCGCAGGCCGCCGCTTTTCTAGGCAAGTCTGTCTCCCAAGTGCCGGTGCGTATGATGCTGGCCAATCCCGAGCTCAGAACCGTGCTGGTCAGCATCCATGTGTCACTGCGTGAGGCCATCGATGCGGTGCGTTTTGAAGCGGTGCTTGAGACATTGCAGATCACCCATTCAGCGCTGAGTCAGGTGCTGGGTCGGGCGCCAACAATCGGTGTCGCCGGTTTGAATCCGCACGCGGGTGAAGGCGGTCTTTTCGGACGTGAAGAAATAGACGTTATTGCACCAGCCATTGCTGCCGCGCAAGCCGAAGGCATCCGGGCCAGTGGACCGTTCGCACCAGACACCGTTTTCATGCGGGCGCGTGCCAAAAACAGCCACCCTGGCGAGTTCGATGTGGTGTTGGCTATGTATCACGATCAAGGGCTGATCCCTGTGAAGTACATGGGTGTGGAGCAGGGTGTTAACGTCACGCTGGGTTTACCTCTACTGCGCACCAGCCCCGACCATGGGACTGCTTTTGACATCGCCGGTACTGGTCAAGCGGATGCCTCCAGTCTGCTGGCGGCAATCCGCATGGCGCGCAGCTTAGCTCAGTGAGTCCTAGGTCGCCCAAGTTGAGACATTTGTTCGTTGGGCTGAAAGTCCCGTTCGATGCTCCGCTACAATGCCGGGTTGATCACAATAAGCCTTTTTCAAGCGAGTTCTTGAAGGAATTTCATGACCCAAGCCAGCGTTAAATCAAGCGTTGTTGCACCGCCCGGTGCAGCAGTCGACCATCAAAAAAGAAATTGGATTGTTGCCACGTGTGCCGTCGGTGGCGCAGGTGTTGCAGCTG
The DNA here is from genome assembly GCA_947451205.1 of Comamonadaceae bacterium. Lineage (GTDB taxonomy): Bacteria > Pseudomonadota > Gammaproteobacteria > Burkholderiales > Burkholderiaceae_C > Polaromonas. Next base: position 2,985 of record CANFZL010000079.1, on the reverse strand, counting down.
TAGCTGTCCCTTTTGTGAGTACTTTTCAGCCGTCAGAACGCGCTAAAGCCGCCGGTGCTGCAGTCGAGGTGGATATCTCCGCCATCAAGCCGGGCGAAAAATTGACCGTCGAATGGCGTGGCAAGCCGGTCTGGATCTTCAGGCGCACGCCTGAGCAATTGGACGCTTTGACAAAAGCTGAAGACCAGCTGGCCGACCCGAAATCCGAGCGCAAGCAGAGCGAGTTGACACCGGTCTACGCTCGCAATATCAATCGTTCCATCAAGCCTGAAGTCATGGTCGCGGTGGGTATTTGCACGCACCTTGGCTGCTCGCCGGTCGATAAGTTCCAGCCGGGGGCTCAGCCTTCGGTGCCGGACGATTGGCATGGCGGCTTTTTGTGCCCTTGCCACGGTTCGACCTTCGATATGGCCGGACGCGTCTACAAAAACAAGCCCGCACCCGACAATCTGGAGGTGCCTCCCCACATGTACTTGTCAGAAACCCGGTTGCTGATTGGCGAAGATAAAAAGGCCTGAAGCTTGTCAGAGCCTTTTCACGCAGCGTCGTGGACTGGCTCGTAACTGAGTAGGAACTGTTATGGCTGAATTCAAAGAAATTTCCCCCGACGCGCCCGCAGGCGCCAAGCTGCTGAACTGGGTTGACAATCGTTTCCCCGCCAGCAAGCTGTACAACGAGCACATGGGCGAGTACTACGCACCGAAGAACTTCAACTTCTGGTACGTTTTTGGATCCCTCGCTCTGTTGATTCTGGTGATCCAGATCGTTACCGGCATCTTTTTGACGATGCACTACAAGCCGGATGCCGCTTTGGCCTTTGGTTCGGTCGAGTACATCATGCGCGACGTCCCTTGGGGTTGGCTCATTCGCTACATGCACTCGACAGGCGCCAGCGCGTTCTTCATCGTGGTTTATCTGCACATGTTTCGCGGCCTGATGTATGGCAGCTACCGCAAACCACGCGAGCTGATCTGGATATTCGGCTGTGCCATTTTCTTGGCGCTCATGGCCGAGGCCTTCATGGGCTATCTGTTGCCTTGGGGTCAGATGAGCTACTGGGGTGCCCAGGTGATCGTTAACTTGTTCGCGGCCATTCCTTTTATCGGCCCTGATCTGGCGCTGTTGATTCGCGGCGACTTCGTGGTCGGCGACGCCACTTTGAATCGTTTCTTTGCGTTTCACGTAATTGCCGTGCCGCTGGTGCTGCTGGGTTTGGTTGTGGCGCATTTGATCGCGCTGCATGAAGTCGGCTCGAACAACCCCGATGGTGTGGAAATCAAAAAGCACAAAGACGCCAAGGGCAACCCGCTCGACGGCATTCCGTTTCATCCGTACTACACGGTGCACGACATCTTTGCTGTCAGTGTGTTCTTGATGATTTTCACGGCTGTGATCTTCTTCGCGCCTGAAGCGGGTGGCTACTTCTTGGAGTACAACAACTTCATTCCGGCCGATTCACTGAAGACGCCATTGCATATCGCACCCGTTTGGTATTTCACACCGTTCTACTCGATGCTGCGTGCTATTACTGGCGAGATGATGTATGCCTTGGTGACTTGCGTCGCTGCTGCGGCCATTTTCACCGTTCTGAAGGGCCGTCTTGCCGCCTTACTCAAGGGTGCCATTGCAATGCTGGCATTGCTGCTTGTTGCTGCCATGCTGGTGATCGACGCCAAGTTCTGGGGCGTCGTCGTCATGGGCGGTGCGGTGATCATCTTGTTCTTCCTGCCTTGGCTGGACAACAGCGAAGTCAAGTCGATTCGTTACCGTCCCGATTGGCACAAATACCTCTACGCTATTTTCGTGATTAACTTCATCGTTTTGGGCTACCTAGGCATCAAACCACCGTCGCCTGTCAATGAACGCGTCTCGCAAATCGGCACTTTGTTCTATTTTGGCTTTTTCTTCTTGATGCCTTGGTGGAGCCGTCTTGGCACGTTCAAGCCCGTGCCTGATCGCGTGACTTTTGCTGCCCACTGAGCCGGAGACTAAGACCATGAATAAATTCAAACATTTGGCGCTGGGTCTCCTAGCATCCTTGCTGCTTGTCACCGGCGTACACGCCAACACCGTGGGTATTGCCTGGGACAAAGCGCCCGACAAAACCAACGACTTGGGCGCCTTGCAAAATGGCTCGAAGTTGTTTGTCAACTACTGCCTGAATTGCCACGCCGCGGCCTTTATGCGCTACAACCGTTTGACCGACATCGGACTGACCGAGCAGCAGATCAAAGACAACTTGCTGTTCGCCACCGACAAGGTCGGCGAAACCATGAAAATCGCGATGAGCCCTAAGCAAGGTAAAGACTGGTTCGGCGGCAACCCGCCTGACCTGACAGTCATTGCGCGTTCACGCGCTGGCTCACAAGGCTCGGGTGCCGACTACCTCTACACCTATCTGCGTACTTACTACCGCGACGACACCAAAGCCACCGGCTGGAACAACCTGGCTTTCCCTGGCGTGGCCATGCCTCATGTGCTGTGGGAAATGCAAGGCGTGCGCGAGCCGCAGTACGAAGCCCATGCAAGTCACGGGCATGACGTTGAGGTTTTCAAAGGTTGGAAACAGGTCAGCCCGGGCACTATGACGCCGTTGCAATACGACCAGTCGGTGTCTGACTTGGTCGGTTATTTGCAATGGATGGGAGAGCCCGCCCAAAACACCCGAGTGCGCGTTGGCGTGTGGGTGCTGTTGTTTCTGTGTATGTTTACCTTTGTCGCTTGGCGTCTGAACGCTGCGTTCTGGAAAGACATCAAGTAATTTTTTCGCTGGGCAGCAATGCCCTGCACCTTCTGGAGTGGCAGGCCCAAGTCTTTGTGACTTGACGTCTCCCACTCCTTTTGTACCCAGGAGTCCCCCACCATGATGGTCCTTTATTCAGGCACAACCTGCCCCTTCTCACATCGTTGCCGCTTTGTGTTGTTTGAAAAAGGCATGGACTTTGAAATCCGCGACGTTGACCTGTACAACAAGCCGGAAGATAT
>CANFZL010000078.1 GCA_947451205.1 Comamonadaceae bacterium | reverse complement strand
ATTTCCCTACCAAATTTGGTAGGCGCGAATGGACTCGAACCATCGACCCCCACCATGTCAAGGTGGTGCTCTAACCAGCTGAGCTACGCGCCTGAAACTGTTCGACCTCATGATTGTAGCAGTGAGAATCGCTTGTTTTTGAGACGACAGCAACTTTTATCGCGGAAACATTTGTTCCGCTTCAAAATCGTTCAACGTCTGCGCGCAGAACGTACCCCGGCAACGTCCGCCACTACACCGAGCACATGGTTCAGTCTGCCTGAATTGCCCACCTCGACCGTGAAGGTCATCCACGCTGTGCCGCCGCGGTTGTCTTTCACTGATTGCGTCTGCACACCAATCACGTTCATTTTTTCTTTAGAAAAAACTTCTGAGATATCGCGCAATAAACCTTGACGGTCGGTCGCTTCAATCGCCACATCCACCGGATACAGCGCACCCGTGGCGGCCTGTTGACCACCCCACTCGACGTCAATCACCCGGTCTGGACTACCGGTTGCCATGTTGCGAAAGTTACTGCAGTCAGCCCGGTGAATACTGACGCCCCGGCCTTTGGTGACAAAGCCCAAAATTGCATCGGGCGGTGCCGGTTTGCAGCACTTGGCCAACTGCGTCAACAAGGAATCGAGGCCCACCACCAGCACACCGCCCGAGGTGCTTTTAGCGGACTTGTCTGTGCGCGGTTTTTTGGCGAGAACGTAATCGTCTTGCGACGGTGATGGCTCAGGCGGATTGAGCATGTTTTCGATGGTGCGCAGCGACAACTCGTCTTTGCCGACCACCTCAAACAGGTCTTCCGCATTTTTGAAACCCAGCTTCGACGCCAAGTCGTCCAGCTTGATGGAGGTCTTGCCTTCGCGTTGCAGTAATTTCTCAACTGCTTCGCGGCCACGCGCCACCGTTTGTTGCATGGCCAAACCATTGAACCAAGCGCGCACTTTGGATTTGGCACGAGCGCTCGACAAAAAACCCAGCTCGGGGTTCAACCAGTCCCGCGACGGCCCACCTTCTTTGACGGTGATGACCTCGACCGTCTGGCCATTTTGCAAGGGCGTGTTGAGCGGCACCATGACGCCGTCCAGACGCGCACCCCGGCAACGGTGGCCCAGACTGGTGTGGACGCTGTAAGCGAAGTCGACCGTGGTGGCGCCGCGTGGGAGTTCAACCACGGCGGCCTCGGGTGTCAGCACATAGATGCGGTCTTCAAAGAGCCCCTGCCCTGCACTTTGCGCCTTGGCCGACAGGGGGCCAGACAGGTCTCTTTCCCAAGCCAATAGTTGGCGCAGCACCGCGATCTTGGCGTCGTACTCGCTACTAGCGGAAACACCGGCGTAGCCTTTGGTGCCAGCTTCTTTGTAAGCCCAGTGCGCCGCGACGCCATGTTCGGCGTGGTCGTGCATGGCTTGCGTGCGGATTTGAATTTCAACCGCACGGCCAGCTTCGTCGCGCACCACGGTGTGCAGCGATTGATAACCATTGGCTTTGGGCTTGGCGATGTAGTCGTCAAACTCACCGTCGATGGGTGCATAGTGCGCATGCACAAAAGCCAGCGCGGCGTAGCAGCCTTTGACGTCAGCGGCAATCACACGCAGCGCACGAATGTCAAACACCTGGTCAAAGTCCAGCGACTTGCCGCGCATCTTTTTGACGATGCTGTAAATGTGTTTTGGCCTGCCCTGCACCAGCGCCGCAATGCCCTGCTGGTTCAGCGAGCGCTCCAATTGCGCCCGCAGCGTCTCCATGAATTCTTCACGGTAAGCCCGCTTTTCGTCCAGCAGTCGAGCCACCTGCTTGTAGGTTTCGGGCTCCAAAAAACGGAAGGACAAATCTTCCATTTCCCATTTGAGCTGCCAGATGCCTAAGCGATTGGCCAGTGGCGCAAACACATGCAGGGACTCATGTGCCAATGACGGCGGCGGCTCTTGTTTGCTGGCAGCGCAATAGCGCAAAGTCTGTAGCCGTGACGCCAGCCGCAGCATGACCACGCGCAAGTCGCGCGAAAAAGCCAGCAGCATTTTGCGAACATTTTCAGATTGCAGCGCCGGGTCTTCTGTCAGCTGCGCTTGGGCGTTGGCAGTGCGTGCTTGCCGCTGCACGTTCACCAGCTTGTTGGTTTCCAGTGCGAGCGTGGCGAAGTTAGCGCCAAAAGCTTTGGTGATAACTTCCAGCGGCTTGTTCAGGTGCGGGCACGAATGAATCAGGTAAATGGCGGCCTGCATGGCCTCACTGCCGCCGATTGATTTGAGAATAGCAACCACCGCATCGGCATGGGCCAGAATGTTTTCGCCCGTGTCCAGCGTTTCACTGCCAATCAGCGGCTCGGCAAAGGCCCGGGCGCGCAGCAAAGACTGCGGTTGGTCTAAAGATTTATCTGCGGTGGCGGCGAGAATCGCGCCGCTGTCGGTGAGGGTGCCCTTACTGATCATGCGCGGCCATCAAAAAATCAACGACGACCGCAAGCTGATCGGCGGACGTCATGGTCGGTGCGTGGCCGACGCCTTTGAATTCGACCAGCCGCGCGCGTGGGCCACGTTCGGTCATGGCCTGGGCGGTGTCGACGCTCAACAAGTCCGACGCAGCGCCGCGCAGCAGCAATGTGTCGGCTGAAATTTGGTCATACAAGTGCCACAGCAGGGCTTGGCCTTCTTGCGTGGCGGTTTCACTCGCAGCCCGAAACGGCTCGGCAATGGCCGGGTCGTAATGCAGTGTCCAACGCTGGGGAGCGCTTGAGTCACTGTTGGTGACAGGTCGCACCATCGGCGTCGACAGCGCGAGCCACTGCTCAGGCGTGTGCGGCCCAAAGCTAGAAGAAATCGCCCACATGGCATCGGCCGCTTGCTGCACGGAGTCAAACTCGCCACTTTTGCCCAAATAAGTGCCGATGCGCTGCAGCGCAGACCACTCCACAGTGGGCCCGACGTCGTTCAGCACCAATTTGCGCACGCGTTGCGGCAGCGGTAAATCAGGCTGACCACAGATCACCAGACCGATCAAACCACCCATGCTGGTGCCAACCCAATCCAGCACACCGATGGGGGCTTCGGCTTGCAGCTTGGCCAGCAAGGCGAGCATGTCCGCCGCGTAAGCTGGAATTTGATAGTCCGCTGGGGTTTGCAACCAATCGCTTTGACCACGCCCGACTACATCAGGGCAAATGACCCGCAACGATGAACCGCCGGCACTGGCGCGCTCACACAAGGTGCGGGCTAGCACGTCAAAGTCTCGGCCCTGGCGTGTCAAACCATGCACGCACAACACCACATGGGCGCTGCTGGGGTCACCCCATTGCCAATAGGCCATGCGATGGAAACCCGTGGCGTCCGGGCAATTGACGTCGTTCAACGTGGGCTGGATCATGACTTGAATCGTGGTTGACTGACTAGATAATAGAGATGGTGCTATTGAATTAGCGCCGATTGACTTGATCCTAATTCATCCACAGGAACCCCCATGCTCAAAGGTAAAACAGCACTCGTCACCGGCTCCACCAGCGGCATCGGTTTGGGCATTGCCAAGTCTCTTGCCGCGCGCGGTGCCAACATTGTGCTGAACGGCTTCGGCGACCACGAAGGCCCCAAAGCAGAGATCGCAGCATTCGGCACGCAAGTTGCGTTCCATGGCGCCGACATGAGCAAGCCCGCAGAAATTGAAGAGATGATGAAGTTCGCTGCCCAGCAGTTCGGCCGCGTTGATGTTTTGGTCAACAACGCCGGCATTCAACACGTCGCCAAGATCGAGGATTTTCCGATCGACAAATGGGACACCGTGCTGGCCATCAATTTGTCCAGCGCTTTTCACGCCATGCGCCTCGCCCTGCCCGCCATGAAAGCCGCCAACTGGGGCCGCATCATCAACGTGTCTTCCGCCCACGGCTTGGTCGGCTCGGCTGAAAAATCAGCTTACGTGGCCGCCAAACACGGGCTGATCGGCCTGACCAAAGTCGCCGCGCTAGAAACCGCCACCAGCGGCGTCACCTGCAACGCGATCTGCCCCGGCTGGGTCTTGACGCCCTTGGTTCAAAAGCAAGTTGACGCCAAAGCCGCAGCACAAAACATCTCAAACGAAGAAGCTAAACGCCAGCTGCTGGGCGAAAAAGAGCCCTCCATGCAGTTCACCACGCCAGAAGAACTGGGTGAGTTGGCTGTGTTTTTCTGCTCACCCGCAGGCAACAACGTACGCGGCGTGGCCTGGAATATGGACGGCGGTTGGGTGGCGCAATAAATTTAGGCCCTGACCAGCTCAAGCACTGCGGCAGCAAACACCTCAGGCACTTCCTGCGGCATGTTGTGACCAACGCCGGGCACCACGCGGTGTGAGCGAGAGCCGCTGAAATTTTGCGCAGCAGCACCCGCTTGGGACGGCGCCCGCACACCATCGTCTGCGCCATCAAACGTGATGCTCGGCACGCTGATCGGCGGCTGCTTGGCCAAACGGGCTTCAATGTCTAAATAAGCAGGATCACCCGCAGCCAAGGCAAAGCGATGCCGGTAAGACTGGATTACCACGTCGACAAAATCGGGGTTGTCAAACGCTGCGACGCTTTGCTCAAATGTTTCGTTGCTGAAATTCCAGGTCGGCGACCACAGCTTCCACAGCAGGCGAGTCACTGCGCGTCTGTCTTTTTCCAAACCGGCACGACCCCGCTCGCTGTGAAAATAATACTGGTACCAAAGCATGTGCTCGCTCTCCGGTGCATCCGGCAGCATCGCCCGCGCAATGTTCTGGATGTTGTAGCTATTGAAGGAGACCAGTCCCGAACAACGCTCTGGCCACAGCGCTGCCACCACGCAGGCAGCTCGACCGCCCCAGTCATAGCCCGCCAAAACGGCCCGTGGAATCGCCAAGGCATCCAACAAGGCCAGCAAATCTGCGCCCAGCGCGGCTTGCTCACCAGAACGTGGTGTCTCCGAACTTAAAAACCGGGTTGACCCGAAACCGCGCAGATAAGGCACGATGACGCGGCAACCGGACGCCGCCAGAATCGGCGCAACCTCGGCATAAGCATGAATGTCGTAAGGAAAGCCGTGCATCAAGACAACAGGTGCCCCGTCTTTCGGCCCCGATTCGACATAGGCGATTTCGAGCACGCCGGCATGTATTTTTTTCAGTGTCTGCATCTAGGGCTCTCTTTATTTATGACCTGCGTTGGATTGTGATGGCAACAAAGCTCAACGTTGCACCCCTCCTTTGATGTAATATTTGCAACACATTATTTACTTTATATTTACAAAAAAAAGCTGATCTATGCACTGTTACACCGTCACCGCAGTTGTCCACATAGGACATTTCAACCCGGCGCTGAATCTGCTTGCTCTGGCCTTGTCTTCGTGAAAAGCAACGCCTTGGCTGCTTTAGTTTTGTGGCTTGCCGCCGTTGAGGCACTTGCCAGCAGCCTGCCCTTTGACAATTGCTTCACGTCTGCAGCAGCTCATTTTGGTGTTGAAAAACGCTTGCTGGTCGCCATTGCCAAGACAGAATCCTCATTCAACCCACATGCAATGGGACCCAAAAACAGCAACGGCACGTATGACATGGGGATGATGCAAATCAACTCATCGTGGCTCAGTACATTGAGCCGATTCGGCATTGCAGGCAGTGACCTTATGGGGGCTTGCACAAACATTCATGTTGGCGCCTGGATTCTTGCCAAAAATATTGGAACGCATGGGGCAACTTGGAAGGCTGTTGGCGCTTACAACGCCACGACCCCCTCGAAGCAAATCACCTACGTTTCTCGGGTCCAACGCAATTACGCGCTTGTAGGCAGCTTGCCATGATTGCTTTCAATTGAATGACCAGACAATGAACTTTGGATGTAACAGTCCTTCCAAAGCATTATTTGATGACTACAATATTTGCAACACTTACCTTTAAATACAAATAAAGATGAAAGTTTTGGATATCCATTTGAAGACTTTTGAAGAAACCCCCCGCCTCCACCTGACCAGCATGGCTGTCTTGGCCGCTGTTTTGGCCTCTGGATGCAACACCGTAGCGCCTACGGCGACCCCTGCCTTGGCGGGTCAGCTCCAAGAGCGTGTTCAGTTGGCCCGCATCTCCACGCCGCCCTCTATTACTTTTCGTTCTGGCGACACCTTCGCCAATGCCTTTCACTCAATGGGCGCGTTGGACGGTTTCACCTACATTCTTGAAGGCGATGCCAATCAAGCGCTCCCTGGCAACTCAGTCCCAATCCTCTCAAGCAAAGACTTGGTCAGCTATTTCGGCGCGTACAACCAGACGGTCACTCTCACGCCGATTCTTGACTCCAAATACATTCGGGTCAAAATTTCAAAAAATGACGGCAACGCCAAAGCAAAAGCCAGCGGCAAATGCAAAGTCACCCTGGCTGGCACCGTGCCCATGGGCGCGGTAGTGACCGGGATTGCCAGCCACGCAGGCATTGATGTGGTTTACGCAGACGTCGGTGCGGCGGCTTATGCGGGCGTCATGTTTCCAGTGGGATACCAAGGCACTTGCGCTGATGCTCTGCAATACATGGCTCGCAAAGCCGACCTGGCCGTGAGCTTCAACGACACCGGTATTGAATACCGCATGATGAACACGGCCACGGTAGACATCGGAATACCGCTGCGCGACCGCAAAATCGCGCTCGACATCTTGGCGGACGGCCGTATTTCAGCGGGTGCTGCGGGCGGGGCGTCAAGTTTTGGCAGTCCTACCAGCACGACGGGCTCTTCGCAATATGGCGTGAGCGGTAACAGTGGCGGCGGTAGCGGCAGTAAATCGATGCAGTCGAACTTCACCACCAATTACCTCGGCTCGATCAAGTCAGTCTTGGAGTCCACCCGAACGTCTTTCGGCACGTGGCATTACATCCCTGAAACAGGTCAAATTTTCATCAGGGACCGTGCCGAAGCGGTGGCGGCTACAAAGGCTAATTTAAACCGCATGGCGCAAGCCTTCTATGGTCGGTTTGAAGTCACGCTGACGCTCTACCGAATGACATCAAGCAAAGATCAACAAGTGAGTGGCTCGGTCGCTCGGGCCATGAATGAAAATTTAGCCCTTGCCTTTGGTACCGCGACAGCCCCTCTGGCTAAGTCCACTCTGGGAATTGGCTACGACACCACCGTTTCAGGTGTCAATGGTGGCTCTAAAACGCTCATTCAATTGCTGTCCAGTTTTGGTTCGATTGAAACACTCGACACGTTCTCTTTGACCTTGCAATCCGGTGTGCCGCAGACACTCAAAGTCGCCAACAACACCGAGTACGTTCGCAATGTTTCAACCACCACGAACGGCCAGATCGGTGGCCTCACCTCATCGATTGAGCAAGCCAATGCCACCGACGGATCGTTTGTCACGATTCAGGCCCGTCAAGCTGAGACCGGAAAAATCGCGGTCGATTTCGGTGCCTTTATCAATCGTCTGGATGGCTTCGACACCACCCAAACACAGACCAGCGTGGTGAAAAGTCAGCGCGCGTTTGAACGTTCTTTTGACACCATGGCGGTTGTCGACGACGGCATCCCATATGTTGCCTCCATCGTGTCGCAAAAAAGCAGCAATGACTCGACCTCGACGCTGCCCGGGTTTGAAGGTCTAACCGGCCCAATGAGCTTTCTCATTCCAGCGGTCGCTGGTAGCAAAGTCAATGGATCCGCTCAAACCTACATCGTCGTCATGATCGAAGCGCGCAAGCAATAAGCCATCACAGCATGCTGATCAACACCGTTCTCGTTCAGCACATGCAGGCCAACAGGCTGCCGGTGCGGCTGTTGCCGGAGCGGGAGCTCGCGAGCTATTCATGGCCAGAACTGTTGAGCACCCATCCCGACGCTCTCCAAACCATCGCTCAGCTATTGAAAATACCGTATTGCGCCACTGCCGAGGCCTTAGATGCGCAGTACACCCCCCATTTAAGCCCGGCGGCCAATGAGTCAGATTTTGAATACGACCAGCGCCTTGGCGGCTACCTAGAACACGGGTATTTTCCAGCCCATGCTGGCGCAACGATTTTGTCTGGTCAGGCTTCGGTCGCGACGACGGTTTATGTTTGTGCCAACCCCCTGTTGCGCGTCCTGGACAGGCATGCAGACTCAACGTTTGTGTTGGTTCCAGCCGAGATCATCACCGGCATATTGCAGGGCACCCGGCTTGAATCATCGGTGATTGCCCCTTACTCTGAAGTTGAATCTATTGATGTCTGGATCAACAAACTGATCGCGGCATCGTACGCACAAGGCGCTGCCGACGTTGAAATAACATCGCACGTATCGTCCATCAAAATCCGCTTCAAAATACTGGGCGAATGGGGCGGCTGGGTGGGCAGCCTGCCGCTGGGACAGCGCGGTGCTTTTCTTCGTGCCTTGTGTGCATCTGCTACCCCGTCGCTGGACTATGAGTCCGGCACTGACCATGACTTTAAGTTGGAAAAACGGATTCAAGGCATTGACACCTCGTGGCGTGGCTCGATCACGCCGGCGGCCTTGGGTGACTCGGTCACCCTGCGGATGTTGCCCGGCATTGGCCGGGTTCCTTTGCTCGACGAACTGGGTTATGACGAGCAAGCCTGCAAGTTACTGCGTGCAGCAAAAGTTCGCCGGGATGGCTTGATCTTGGTGACGGGGTCAACCGGCCACGGCAAAACGACCACCCTTTATTCTTTGGTGACAGAAATGCGCGATCAAAATCGCAAGGTGTTCACGGTTGAGCAACCCATTGAGCTGGTGATTCCCGGCACGATTCAAAAATCGGTGTTGGACGACCCGAACATCGATCACAAATACCGCGTCACATTCTCTAGTGCTATTCGCACGGCTTTACGCCACGCCCCCGATGTGCTGGTCGTCGGCGAAACCCGTGACACCGAAACCGCGCAAGCGGCTGTAGGTGCTTCACGCACCGGGCATTTGACCTTCACAACCTTGCACACCAGCAATGTGCGCATTTCCATCAAGCGGATGATCGATCTGGGCATCGACCCCTTGAACCTAGCCGACACGCTGACACTGGTGATCTCTCAAAACTTGGTTCGCAAGCTCTGCGTCAATTGCAGGGTTGAACACGCGAACGGGGTTTGCAGCTTGAAACCGGGCGGTTGCCCGCAGTGCAAGGGTCGTGGGTTCATGGGCCGCACAGTTGTTTATGAAATGCTCAGCTTGGACGATGAAACCCGAGAAGCGATCATTGAAGGAAAACTAGAAAGAGAGTTTCCACGCCTTGAAAAAGAAGGCCTTTACATCAGTAAAAAAACAGTTGCTACGGCTTTATGGACGAGTGGTGTTGTTGATGCGCGTGACGTGGACGAGTTTCTTCATGTTTAACACCACGAAACTGTCGGCCAACGAACGCGCCCGCGTGTTTGACTATCTGATTTTCAAAATCAAACACGGCGGCAACGTGGTGAACGCGCTGAAGTCCTATATGGACGGCAACCGCTCCAAAGATTCCCGCCCAGTGCAAAAAATGCTCGACAAAATCAACATCAGCGGTCACGCCTTTGTGGATGTGGCGCTGGAGTTTGGCTTGATTGACCATGCCGGCTATTTGATTTTGGCTTCCAGCGTCGAGCCCGCCAAAGCGTTGCCGGTGATTCGCGGCCATGAAATGTCAGCCAGCTTTGGCGTGACCTCCATCATCTTGAGCGACATCGCTAAAAAATGGGCCACCGCCTTGGTTTTTGCCATCCTGCTGTTGGTTGACGTGACGCGCCAACCGATTGTTTATATTTTTGAAAAAATGAACCAAGCGGCGGTGGCGGCAGGCTCCAAGCCCGACCCGCTGCCCTCTTACCTGGCCAACCCGTGGTTGGTCAGCTATTGGGTGCTGGGGGTTGGCGCGGTTTTCGCCCTTGTCATTGGGGTGTTGTGGTGGCTCAACAAATTCCAAACTGCAACGGTCTACCGGCTGCTCAGATATCGGTTTTACGAAGACTGGGTTGGCCTTTTGAGCCTGTACCTGGCCTTCAAAGCCGCTGGCCAATCGGACTTCAAGGCCGCCAAAAGCTTGGCGTCTTCTTGCCCTGAGGGCAGCTTCACGGCCAATTTGTTCAACGAGATGGCCGACTCGATCAGAAAAAAAGGGAGCAGCTTTTATGAGGTGTTGGCTGTCTACGACGGCGCTTTTCCGCCGGCGGTGCTGTCATTTTTTCTAGATGCCTCTAAAACCGGGCAAGTTGATGCGTACATGCTGCAAGCCAAGGCCTACTGCGCCGAGCAATTGGTCAAAGTCACAGAAAAAGTCAGGGTTTGGGTGCCGGCGTTGACCGGCATCTTGATGCTGATGACGTTTGGCCTGATGGTTGCTGACCTGTTTGTCAGCATCACGACGGTCTCGATGAAACCGCTGACTGGCTGATCTCAAGTCTGGCTAGATTCCTCCCTTAATTTGGCATATTAATCGCAACATCAACTTTTATTCAACAAAAAGGACTGTCTATACAAAACGCCCTACAAACCCTATTTTTGTCTTTTTTTTTATTCAGTTTTATTTATTAGGAAATCACCATGTCACCACAACTCCTCTGGACCATCGCCGGTCTTCTGCTAACTGTTCTCACCTTGGGCAGTGTCTCCATCTCGGGTTATCAATCGCTGGACAGCGCAAACGTCAAACTGATTGCCAGTGAAGTCGGTAACGTTGCCGCAGCCTCCAAAATAT
>CANFZL010000077.1 GCA_947451205.1 Comamonadaceae bacterium | reverse complement strand
TCAGTAAGGACTGGATCAGTAAAATGAGGGTAAATACCGACCAAACCGCTGCTGTTCAGTGGCGGCCGTACCTCATCAACAACTCTAAAGTACCTCTAGTACCTTTCATCACATGTCTTTATCCAAAGTGACCCCCGGTAAAAATGCGCCCGATTCTTTCAATGTGATCATTGAGATCCCGATGAACGCTGACCCAGTGAAATACGAAGTCGACAAAGAGTCAGGCGCGATTTTTGTGGACCGCTTCATGAGCACGTCCATGCATTACCCGACCAACTACGGCTACGTGCCCAGAACCCTCAGCGGCGACGGCGACCCGGTTGACGTGCTGGTGATCACACCCGTGCCTTTGATCCCGGGTGTGGTGGTGACTTGCCGCGCCATTGGTATTTTGAAAATGACCGACGAAGCCGGCGAAGACGGCAAGGTCTTGGCCGTGCCTATCGACAAGAAGTGCTCGCTCTACACCCAGTGGCAAAAACCGGAAGACATGAATCCGTTGCGCCTGAAAACCATTGCGCATTTCTTTGAGCACTACAAAGACTTGGAAGAAGGCAAGTGGGTAAAGATTGCAGGTTGGGAAGGCCCGGAAGCTGCCCATAAAGAAATCATGGACGGCATTGCGGCTTACAACAAAACGCAAGAAGCCTGATTTCTTCAGAGTCTTTAACTGTCGTTAAAAAGCGCCTGCAACGCACCAGTTGCGGGCGCTTTTTTGTTGCCTCGGTCAGTTCAGGTTTTCACCGGAACGATCTCAAAGCGGGCCTCAGCCATCTGCTTGCCCAAAGGCTTGAGCGCTGCTTGGATGGCGTCACTCTCGGCTTTTTCCCAGAGGGTGATCATCTGCTGCGTGCCGCCGTCCTCGTCATCAGTTGCGGTGTCTGTTGAGTCATCAGCTTCGTCGTCTTCGCTTGGCTCGTTGAGCGCTTGCGCCAGCATGTAGGCTTGCAAAGAGGGCAGCACATACTCAGGGCCGCCCAAGGCGAATTCAAGCGCCATTCGAAAGCGCAGCTCTGCCGCTGCGCGCTGGTCAGCACTGAGGTCTGAGCTGTCGACAAGTTGGACGATGTAAGCGGTTTGGTAAGCTGTTTTGACAGTGGTATTGGATGACATGAAGTTCTTTTGGTACGCAGCAGTTCGGTTGGCGCTATATTGGTGAGCTAGATTTTGATTGTCCCTGAAAGGTTTTTTCAATGGCTATAGGCTGGTTGACTGTTTTGCAAAGTGTTCCTTGGTCTGATGTGGTTCGTAACGCGCCGAAGGTCGCTGCAGGCGCTAAAAAACTCTGGGGCTCGGTGGCCAACAAGGATGGCGTTGATCACGCTGCCGAACTGGAAGCACAGTCTAGGCAGCCGCCTGAGCATTTGACGCTGGGTAATTTGCAGGCGCAAATTGCGACCTTGCAATCGGTGGTGGGCGAGTTGCAGCAGCGACTGACGGAGTCGACTGGTTTGATCACCGCCTTGGCCGAGCAAAACGCGCAATTGATTCAGCGCATCGAGGCCATGCGCAAACGCACCGCGCGTTTCGGTGCCGCGCTGGTCTTGGTCGCCATCGCGTCCGGTGCTGCCCTCTGGTTGGGTTTGCGCTTGACTTGATCTGAGCGCTTATTTGTTTATTCGGCGGGCTTGGCCGGCTTGAACGGATTTCGCCGCTCCAAGTCTTCCATGTAGTTGGCAATACCTTGGCCTTCGCGCTCCAGAAAACGCTCAACCGCGTCAGCAAATGAGGGGTGCGCAAGCCAATGCGCGCTGGTGGTTTTGACCGGCAACAGCGCCCGCGCCATCTTGTGCTCACCTTGCGCACCGCCTTCAAAACTGTCAAAACCGTGCTCTATGCACCACTGCAGGGGCTGGTAATAACAAGCCTCGAAGTGCAGGCAATCAACCCGTTCGAGCGCGCCCCAGTAGCGGCCATAAGCTGTTTTTTGAACCTGCGTCGACTGACCATCGCTCGTGGATGTTTCCACACTCAACGCGATGAGACTACAGGCCATCGGCACGCTGTCCCTTTCCGCTACAAATAGCAGCCAGTTCTCGGGCATGGTCTTGGCCATGCGCTCGAAAAAATCACGGCTCAGGTAAGGCGCATTGCCATGCTCAAGGTACGTGCGCTCGTAGCAGCTGTAGAAAAAATCCCAATCGGCAGTGCTGATGTCGACGCCACGTGACCACCGGAAAACCACACCCGCCTCAGCCACCTTGCGCCGCTCTTGCCGAATTTTTTTGCGCTTCTCCTGATTCAGGGAGGCGAGAAACTCATTGAAATCTTTAAATTTTGTGGGGGCATTGTTTTCCCCGCCGGGCCGCCCCAAGGGGAAAAGCGCCCCTCTTTCTAGTTCATGGGGCAGCGCACCGCCGAAGGCACGCGAAGCGACAAGCGTGGGGGCTACATTCTTCCAATGGAATTGGATGGTGTGACGGAGCATCAGTCCGGCCTCCCCACACGCCGCGATATCTTCATCCGCCGCAAACAGCAAGTGCAGCGACGACAGTTGCTCGGCTTCACACCAAGCCATCAGCGCCTTCACCAACATCACGCGGGAGGCGGTGTCGCGGGCCAACAGGCGCGGGCCGGGCACGGGCGTGAACGGCGGTGCCACCACTGCTTTGGGGTAATAGGCTAGGCCGTGTTGCTGGTAGGCATTGGCCCAGGCCCAGTCAAAAACGTACTCGCCATAGGAATGGACTTTCAGGTACAGCGCACATGCCGCCATCAG
This sequence comes from Comamonadaceae bacterium, assembly GCA_947451205.1. GTDB lineage: Bacteria > Pseudomonadota > Gammaproteobacteria > Burkholderiales > Burkholderiaceae_C > Polaromonas. Next base: position 7,988 of record CANFZL010000077.1, on the reverse strand, counting down.
TGTTTCACTGGCGTACAAAGCGACGAAGCGAGGCGTCCAACCGGTCTCAGGTGACGCACTGCCGCTGGCGTGCATGGCCGCCAAATAAGCATGGCGCATGAAGGGATTCAGCGTACCAGTTGGGTTTTGCTGCGCCAGCAAGTCGTCCCACGCATGGGCATCCACCTCCAGAGGCGAATCGAAGACCCGAATGACATAATCGTTGACGTTATTTTTCAATGGCTCTTTTTTCATTGACTGTCTGCTCATGCTACTGAAAATTTGCGTTGCCCAGCTGAATTATGTTGTGGGCGACATGACGGGGAATGCCCGCAAGATCATTGACGCCGCACGCCAAGCCTACGCCGACGGAGCGCGTTTGGTTCTGACGCCTGAATTGGCCATTTGTGGTTACGCCGCCGAAGATCTTTTTCTACGCCCGGCTTTTATACAAGCCTGCGATGATGCCGTGGATGTTGTAGCCCGTGAGTTGGCCGGGTTAAAGGGCTTGGCCGTGGTGGTCGGCAGCCCGAGCCTGACTGACGCTAGAGCGGGTTTGCGCACGCGTAGCGTGACGGTGCCGCAGCTCAGCAATGCCGCGCATGTGCTCCAAGAGGGTCTGCGCACGCACACCTACGCCAAACGTGAGTTGCCCAACTATCAGGTCTTTGACGAGCGGCGTTATTTCACGCCCGGTCAGGGTTACTGCGTTTTTCAGGTGGGCGAGGGTGCTGACCGTGTTTCAGTCGGCCTGCTGATCTGCGAAGACGCTTGGTTTGACGAGCCGGCGCAGCTGGCCCAAGAGGCCGGTGCTGAGTTGCTGGTGGTCATCAACGCCTCGCCTTTTCATGCTGGCAAAGGTGCTGAGCGTGAAGCCATGATGCGCAGTCGCGCACTGGCCACGGGCTTGCCGTTGGTGTTTGCCCATTTGGTCGGTGGTCAAGACGAAGTGGTCTTTGAAGGTCATTCGTTTGCCGTGCAAGCTGACGGCACGCTGGCGGGGCGGGCGCTGAGTTTTCAAGAAGCGCTGTTTGACATTGCTGCCACGCGCACCACTGCTGGCACCTTGACCCTGAAGGCCGAGATGGCGCCTGCGCGCAGCATCGAAGCGGACCTGTGGGACGCGCTGGTGCTGGGCGTGCGTGACTACCTTGGCAAGAACCGCTTTCCCAGCGCGATTTTGGGCTTGTCAGGCGGCATTGACTCGGCCTTGGTGCTGGCTATTGCGGTGGATGCGCTGGGCGCTGACAAAGTGCGCACGGTGATGATGCCGTCGCCCTACACCGCCGACATGTCATGGATTGACGCGCGCGAGATGGCCGAACGGATGCAGGTGCGTTACGACGAAATCTCCATCACGCCGCAGTTCGACGCCTTCAAAGCGTCCTTGGCGGGTGAGTTCACGGGCTTGCCCGAAGATGCCACGGAAGAAAATATTCAGGCGCGCATTCGCGGTGTTTTTCTCATGGCCTTGTCCAACAAGTTCGGCTCGATCGTGCTAACCACGGGCAACAAGAGCGAGATGGCCACCGGCTATTGCACGCTTTACGGCGACATGGCCGGTGGTTTTGCGGTCATCAAGGACTTGCTGAAAACCACGGTCTTCAAGCTGGCGCGCTGGCGTAACGACAACAACCCCTACGGCACCTGTGACAACCCGATTCCGGAGCGCATCATCACGCGTCCGCCGAGTGCTGAGTTGCGAGCCGACCAGACCGACCAAGACAGCCTGCCCCCTTACGAGGTACTTGATGCCATCTTGACGCGCTACATGGAGAATGATGAAAGCATCGACAGCATGGTGGCCGCTGGGTTCGACGCGGCGGTGGTCGAGCGCATCACGCGCCTGATCAAGATCAACGAGTACAAACGGCGGCAGGCGCCTATCGGTATTCGGGTTAGTCACCGCAGCTTTGGCAAAGATTGGCGCTATCCTGTGACCAGTCAATTTCGGGCGTAAGCTTTCAACCTATTTCAAAATCTCAACGGAGTCTTTCAGTGAAGCAAATTACCGCCATCCTTAAACCTTTTAAGCTCGAAGAAGTCCGCGAGGCTTTGGCCGAGTGCGGCGTGACCGGACTGACCGTGACTGAAGTCAAGGGTTTTGGTCGCCAAAAAGGGCACACCGAGCTGTACCGCGGTGCCGAGTACGTGGTCGACTTTTTGCCGAAGGTCAAGGTTGAAGTGGTCGTGAAAACCGACGATGTGGAACGCTGTGTTGACGCGATTGTGCGCGCCGCGCGTACCGGCAAAATCGGCGACGGCAAAATTTTCGTCACCAGTGTTGAGCGTGTTGTGCGTATTCGCACCGGCGAAGAAGACGAATCGGCGGTCTGAGCGCTGCGCTGTAAATTCAGATCTGGTCTAGCCGCAGTTTTTCAGAAACGAGGCCAGCTTCCGTCACCAGTGTTTCAAGCAGCGCAGGGGCGTCGCTGCTGCTGCGGATCAAGTCCATCTGCCAATCGTTCATGAAGCCTTGCTTCACGGCAGAATTCAAAAACACCAGCAAGCTGTCGTAGTAGCCGTTCAGGTTCAGCAGGCCGATCGGCTTGTTGTGGTAGCCCAATTGGCGCCAAGTCCAGACTTCAAAAAATTCTTCGAAGGTGCCGATGCCGCCGGGCAGCGCCAAAAACGCATCAGCGTGCTCGGCCATGATTTGCTTGCGCTCATGCATGGTGTCAACCACATGCAACTCTGTGCAGCCGGTGTGTGCCCACTCTTTTTCAACCAGCGCCTTGGGGATCACGCCAATCACGCGGCCACCCGCTTGCAGACAGGCGTCAGCCATGGCGCCCATCAAACCGTTGTGACCGCCGCCATAAACGAGTTGTCCCTGGTGCTCGGCAATCCAGCGACCTACCTGTTGAGCGACTGCGACATAAGCCGGTTCAGTGCCTGGCCGCGAGCCGCAATAAACGCACACCGAAAATGCCGGCTTGTCAGTTATCACCGGGCTCATGCCGTCAAGCGCTGGAATAACGCCGTTAACCAAACACCGCTGCACAGCAGCAAGCACAACAAAACGGCGGCACTACCAATGTCTTTGGCGCGCTTTGAAAGGTCATGCCATTCGGGACCAACGCGGTCAATCGCGCTTTCTACCGCGGTGTTCAGCAGCTCAACCACCATCACCAGCACCAAGCAAGCAATCAGAAAAGCTATTTCAAGCCAAGTTTGACCCATCCAGAAAGCAGCGGGAAACAAGACCATACTGGCAACAGCTTCTTGCCTGAAAGCGGTCTCATGCCAGCCTGCGCGCAGACCCGCCAGCGAATAGCCAGCCGCATGCCAAATGCGGGACAGACCTTTGCGCATTTTTTGGGGATTGACGGGTGCAGTTGTCATAAATCTCGTTTGACCGGAGGATGTCGAAAAGTCACCAGCCGGGTTCCCGCTGTAGCGTCATGCCAGAACTGACGCCGAGGGTGAAAACGCGACAAGATGGCCCAGATAGCGATCCAGCCGCCAGCCAGCACCAAGGCTTCTTTGACGTCGATGCCGGTCAGCCAGCTGACGGCCAGCGGCGGCAGAAACCAGACCCAGCTGAGGGTGTAGCGCAGCAATGCGCGCCGTTGGCTGATGTTGTTTCCCTGCAGGTCGGTGACCCGGATATTCCAGGTTTTCATGGCAAGAGTTTGGCCGTGTGCCCAGAACCAGACGAAGTAAATACCGAAGACCAGAAACAAAAAAGCCTGTTGCGCATGCCGGTTGTCCATAGCGTTGCGCGTTTGCGTCAAGGTGCTGAACAGATAGTCGGCGATGAACATGACAGCAAACATCAGAATGCCCTCGTAAAGCCAGCAGGCCATGCGCCTGCGCAGTGAGGGGGTTTTGAATTCATCAAGCATGAAGAGAGTGCCGTTTTTTGGGTGTGGACTGATGCTACATCGGTCCCTGATTCTGACAGGCACCGTCGATCACGGTACCCGGGTGCGACTCAATGGTCGGTTGTGACGGCGTTGTCGCTGCCAGTCCGAGAATCAGAAGGCATTTTAGGCGGCTTGACAGACGCGGTCACTGGAACTGGCAGCGTTGCGAGCTTTTGCGGAGCCACCGGCCTTGTGGCGGTAGCCGCACCAGATGGTGGGCGCGAACCTTTGTCTGTTAGTTTTTTCTTTTCTTCAGCGCTGAGTGATTGATAAGCCTCCCATTTGGCTTTCTTCTCCGTGGCCGTCAGTTCGTTAGACAGTTCCTTGGTCGTCGCAAAATTGAGTCGGGCTTCAGCGCGCTCTCGGTTGCTGAGAGCCGCCCATTCGGCCATACGGCTGTTCATGCTGACTTTGCCCTCGGCTGACAAAGTGGCGTAATTGCGGGATACCTCCAACCATTTCCGCTGTTGCCCCGTATTCAGGGAATCCCAACTATTGGCCAAGGGTTGCAGCGTTTTTTGCTGCGCAGGCGTCAGCTTTGACCAACCTGATTTGGGCTCGCCTATTTTTTTGGGGTTGGTTGGATCAATCTTGCCGGTTGTTGAGGTCGCAGTCGATGTTCCACTACCGTTAGCTGATGAAGTGCGTTCAGTTTGGCTGTAACTGGGCGATGCCAAAAGCGTCAACACCGCCAATATTGGCGCAGCCGAATACATTCTGATTGAAGTCAGAGGGGCGCAAAAATAAGGCGGTGCAATCATGAAGTTCGACTTGTCCTTAAAGTTCAGCTTTGAGGAATTGGATAAAACCTGGGTCAGCAAATGCCGCTGGCGGCAATACGTCCGTCAAAATGGCGACATCGACTTCCGCCAACTCACGCGCCCGATTGTCGTTTTGCATCGAATTGATGAAGAGCAATCCGACCACCAAGGCGATCAATGGAATGATGGAACCGATCCTGCCCCACAAACCTAAGCCCTCGTCCTGGCTCCATGTCAGTGCAGCGCTCCCACCATTGGGGATCACGGCACGTGCCCCCATTTTGGTGATCTTTCGTTGCGATAAAGCCTGCGTCCGTGCCACGCGCAAGCGCTCAGAAATGTCGTGCGGCAATTCGGCGGTGCCCAAGCTGAGGTAAGACGCCAGTTTGAGCCCGCGACGGTCTTGCAATGCGGTAGTCTTATTGAGTAGTGCGTTTGTCATAATTTAATCCCTTTGGCGCTCAAAGCCTTGCTGAGGGCCTGAACTGCCCGCGAACAGTGTGTTTTGACACTGCCTTCCGAGCAGCCCATGGCTGCGGCAGTTTCAGCAACGTCCATCTCCTCCCAATAACGCATGAGAAACGCTTCCCGTTGACGCCCTGGCAATTGCTGAATCTGTAATTCAATCTCATGCATGATCTGTGCCCGCTCTGTGGCGTCCTGTGCACTCTCTGTTCCTTCGGTGTCAACCAGGCTTTCTAACGTTTCCAGAAGATCGAAATCGCCGTCGTCTCCGGCTGACTCAAAATCATTCAAATTAGAGAAAAGCGCATTGCGAGTTTTGCGCCTTCGAAACCAGTCCAAGGTATTGTTGGACAGGATGCGCTGAAACAGCATGGGCAGCTCGCCAGCTGGCTTGTCGCCGTAATGCTGAGCAAGCTTCATCATGGTGTCTTGAACGATATCAAGGGCCGCCTCCTCGTCGCGCACGTGGTACATGCTGCGCTTGAAAGCGCGTTTTTCAACGCTCTTGAGAAAGTCGGAAAGTTCTTGTTCAGTTGCCAACGGTGATGAGTTCCGGTTGTCCCTGGTCGTTTTTGTTTTGTCGTTTGCCTGGGCTGCTTGACACGAGGCCAAGCTTTGCAAAATTATCGCACTAAGGGGGCGCTGAGCTTCACAACTGAAGCTCCTTACAAGTCTATTGAATCGGCAGTGCCATAATGCTAGCTGCAATTTAAAAGGCAAACGGGTCATGACTCGGCGGAATATAAGTCTGCTTATGGTTTTGGTCTCAAGTCTCGACGCAGTTTCACAAGAACGAGCGAAGAGGCACCCAAGTTATTTCGTTAGAGAAATTCACAAAGGTTCATCATGGAAATCTCCAAAGCGGAAATCGCTTCCGCAGCAGCTGCATCTCAGCACGCCGACGACAAACATCCAGAGCTCATGGGTGCCGAAATCTTGGTCCGCGCACTCCAGCTTGAAAACGTCAAGCACATCTGGGGTTACCCCGGCGGCGCAGTCCTCTATATTTACGACGCTTTCTACAAACAAGACACGATTCAGCACGTGCTGGTGCGCCACGAGCAGGCAGCCGTTCACGCCGCTGATGGTTACGCCCGTGCCACCGGCGAAGTCGGTGTGGCCCTGGTGACGTCCGGCCCGGGTGTGACGAATGCCGTCACCGGCATTGCGACGGCCTATATGGACAGCATCCCGATGGTCATCATCACCGGTCAAGTGCCCACGCACGCGATTGGTTTGGATGCTTTCCAAGAGTGCGACACCGTGGGCATCACACGTCCGATCGTCAAGCACAACTTCTTGGTCAAGGATGTGCGCGACTTGGCCGACACGCTGAAAAAAGCTTTTCACATCGCTCGCACCGGACGTCCGGGCCCGGTGGTGGTGGACATTCCGAAGGACGTTTCCTTCAAGAAGTGCGCCTTCCATTACCCTGAGACGGTTGAAATGCGCAGCTACAACCCGGTGCGCAAGGGCCACAGCGGACAAATCCGCAAGGCCTTGCAGCTGTTGTTGGCAGCCAAGCGTCCCTACATTTACACCGGCGGCGGCGTGCTGCTTAGCAATGCCTCCGAAGAGTTGCGTACGCTGGTGAACATGCTCGGTTATCCGTGCACCAACACCTTGATGGGTTTGGGTGCTTTCCCCGCCAGCGACCCGAAGTTTCTGGGCATGCTGGGCATGCACGGCACCGTCGAAGCCAACAACGCCATGCAACACTGCGATGTGTTGCTGGCTGTCGGTGCCCGTTTTGATGACCGCGTGATTGGCAACCCCAAGCACTTCGCACAAAACGAACGCAAGATCATTCACATTGACATTGACCCGTCCAGCATCTCGAAGCGCGTCAAGGTCGATGTGCCCATCGTCGGTGACGTCAAGGACGTGCTGACAGAGCTGATCGCCATGATTCGTGAGTCGGCCCTCAAGCCGGATGCGAATGCCTTGGGCGGCTGGTGGGACACCATCGCCGGTTGGCGCAAGCGCGACTGCATGAAGTACAGCCTCGGCAGCGGCGACGTGATCAAGCCGCAGTACGTGGTCGAAACCCTCTGGAACATGACCAAGGACGCCGACACGTACATCACTTCTGATGTGGGTCAGCACCAAATGTGGGCCGCGCAGTATTACAAGTTTGACCAGCCGCGCCGCTGGATCAACTCGGGTGGCTTGGGCACCATGGGTGTGGGCATTCCCTACGCCATGGGCGTCAAGCTGGCCAAGCCGGACAGCGAGGTTTTCTGCGTCACCGGTGAAGGTTCGGTGCAGATGTGCATCCAGGAGCTCTCGACTTGCCTGCAGTACAACACGCCGATCAAGATCGTCGCGCTGAACAACCGTTATCTCGGCATGGTGCGCCAGTGGCAGCAAGTTGAATACGCCGGCCGCTACAGCAGCAGCTACATGGACGCGCTGCCCGACTTCGTGAAACTTGCGGAGGCATACGGCCACGTCGGCATGCTGATCGAGCGTCCGGAAGATGTGGAGCCAGCGCTGCGTGAAGCGCGCCGACTGAAGGACCGCACGGTGTTCATGGACTTCCGCACGGATCCGACCGAGAACGTCTTCCCGATGGTTCAGGCCGGCAAGGGCATCACTGAAATGCTGCTTGGGAGCGAAGACCTTTAATTTTTAAAGCGCTTGCCGCTTTATTCAAGCGAGGCGTTGAGGCCGTGATGGCTTATTCGCTCCGATCCATTGACCCGATTCAAGACGAATCTATTGCCTGCCGAGCCTGCACATTACCGTGTGCAGGGGAGGGCAGCGAAAAGAGGAATCCATACCTATGAAACACATCATTGCTGTCCTGCTCGAAAACGAACCCGGTGCGCTGTCGCGTGTGGTCGGTCTTTTCTCTGCCCGGGGTTACAACATCGAGAGTCTGACCGTGGCGCCCACGGAAGACCCCAGCTTG
>CANFZL010000076.1 GCA_947451205.1 Comamonadaceae bacterium | reverse complement strand
CCCTTTTGCAGGTTGTTGAGGTTGACCACATACGCGTTGTGGTGCTTGCCGTGGTGGTATTCAAAAGTCTCTTGGCTGTAATGTGGAGCCAAAGCATCGATGGCGTACGGCAAAGACGGGAGAGTATGTTCCATTGTGTTTTTCCTTGAGGGTCGTTTAAATAAAGACTTGTTGATTGTAAAAACTAAATGAGATGGCGTTGTGACACCGTTAAATTAACCTCGCCGTCAGCCAAGGTGGCGCGCACCGGCTGGCCAACGCTGAGCTGCTGCATGCTGGTCAGCGCATGGCCCTCTGCGTCAGACAGCCAAGCGTAACCACGCTGCAAAACAAGCTGCGGATCGAGTAGTTCGAGCCTGGTCTGGGCCCTCTCCAACCGCTGGCGTTGAGTCGCAGCAGAAGCGACCACGGCTTTCGGCAAGTCTTTTTCAAATGCACTCAGCTGGCTTGATTGACACTGCAATGCAAAACGCGCGGCATGGCGCAGGCGTTGCGCTTGCAGCACCAAACCGGCCTTTTCACGCGCCACCCCATGGGAGGGCTGAACGACTCTGGATGCGGCCCAGTCGAGCCGCTGGTTACTTGACTGAAGTTGTCGGTCGACGGCTTTTTGCAGGCGATCCAACGCCAGCTCCAACGCCCGCAGCCACACGCTCTGCGGTTGCGCGCAGAGCTCTGCTGCTGCGGTCGGCGTCGGTGCGCGCACATCGGCGCAAAAATCGGCGATGGTGAAATCCGTCTCATGACCCACGCCAGAGACCACCGGAATCGGCGAGGCGACGATGGCGCGTGCTAACTGCTCATCGTTAAAGGCCCAGAGATCTTCCATCGCGCCGCCGCCGCGCACCAGCAGCAGCACGTCGACTTCGGCGCGATTCACCGCCTTGTTCAGGGCTTGTAGCAAGTCGCCAGCCGCTTGCGTGCCTTGCACGCTGGCCGGGTAAATCACCACAGAAACATGCGGTGCGCGTCGCGTCAAGGTGCTCACCACGTCATGCAATGCTGCCGCGCCCAAGGACGTGATGATGCCCACGGCACGCGGCAAGATAGGCAAGCTGCGCTTGCGAGCGCTGTCAAACAAACCTTCGGCTTCGAGCTTGGCTTTGAGGCGCGTGAACTGCTCAAACCAATTGCCCTGCCCGGCTTCGCGCAGCGACTCCACCACCAACTGCAACTCCCCGCGCGGCTCGTACACGCCCAAGCGGCCACGCACCTCGACCAACAGGCCATCACGCGGTGAGAAGTCCAGCATGGACGCCGCCCGCCGGAACATCGCGCAACGCACTTGGCCTTGCTCGTCCTTCAAATTGAAATAGCAGTGACCACTGGTGGCACGTGAAAACCCGGCAATTTCGCCCTTAACGGCCACCGGATTGAAGCGCGCCTCCAGGCTGTCGGCAATCGCCCTGAGCAAAGAGCCGACCGGCCAAATTCGAACGCCAGGGGCCGAGCGACCGGCCGCTTGCAGCGGCTCAAACAAAGCGAACTCCTGGCGCTGGCAAAAAAGGCGTCAAGTCGTGGTGCATTGAAAAACGAAACATCATGGTTGGTTAAAAATTGATCGATCTGTCTAGATCACCGTCTGGCGCGGCTTGCTCAGAACACCCTATGCAGTTGCACACAAAGTTATCCACAGAATCTGTGGGTTCGTCGCTGACTCAGAAAAGCCCTGCAGCGTCCTGAACGCGCAGCACTCTAAGCCATAATTCAATCCACTTTAGACGCCGGAGTTACCGAATTGTTCACAATCATACAAGCCGCAGGATGGCCTATTTGGCTGCTGCTGGCCTGCTCGGTGCTTGCAGTGACATTGATGATTGAACGCCTGCTCAGTTTGAGCGTCCACAAAGTTGCACCTCGCCAGTTGACCGACGAAGCCATCATCGGCTCGCGAATCACGTTTTCGACTCCAAACGCTGATACGAATGTCAGAGGCAAGCGTTAATGACTTTGAAAGCGACATTGCAAACAACATTGCAAAGCGCCTGGACGCGGCGCGGCCTACTGGCCTGCCTGCTGTGGCCGCTGGCGCAGCTGCACGCTGGGGCGGTTGTATTGCGGCGCTGGTTGTATACGCAAGGTATTTTGAAATCTTGGTGCGCTGGCGTGCCAGTCATCGTCATTGGCAATGTGGTCGCCGGCGGCGCTGGTAAAACCCCGCTGGTGATGGCGCTTGTTCAGCATCTGCAGGCGGCTGGCCGACAGCCCGGCGTGGTCTCGCGCGGCTATGGCCGACAAGGCGACAACAGCGAGAACTGTCTTGAAGTCTTGCCGGGGCTGCCCGCCAGCCTCTGCGGTGATGAGCCGCTGCTGATCCGGCAACGCACGGGGGCGCCCGTTTTTGTGGCCCGCCGCCGGATCGACGCCGTGCGCGCCTTGCTGGCCGCGCACCCGCAAACCGATCTCATCATTTGCGACGACGGACTACAGCATCACGCCTTGCAGCGCGACCTCAACATCGCGGTTTTTGACGAACGCGGTATCGGCAACGGCTGGTTGCTGCCCGCCGGGCCATTGCGCGAAGCCTGGCCGCCAACTGACCAAATCAAGCAGCGCTCAGGGCCGCAATCTGTGGCCCCGATTGACCTGCTGTTGCACACCGGACAGACCGCCGCCTTCGCCGGGTTTCAGTCACATCGGGCGCTGGCAGACAACGCCATTGCAGCAGACGGCACACGGGTTCCGCTCGACAGTCTGAAGGGCGAAGCACTCATCGCTGTCGCAGCAATTGCCAGCCCAGAGGCTTTCTTTTCGATGCTGCGCCAACGCGGCCTCACGCTTGCGCGCAGCGTCCCCATGCCAGACCACGACAAACTAGACGCAGCACCGCTGTGGCAGCCCGGGCAAACCAGTCAACGCGTGCTGTGCACCGAAAAAGACGCGGTGAAACTCTTTGCAAGCTACCCCGACGCTGGCCAACAACTGCTGGCAGTGCCGCTGGTGTTCACGCCTGAGCCCGGCTTCCTACGGGCTTTCGACGCACGCCTGAACGCTCTGCTGAACTCTGATTCCCATTGACTTCTCATTTACCATTCAGGCATGGACACCAAACTTCTTGAACTGCTGGTCTGCCCCGTGACCAAAGGCCCGCTCACCTACAACCGCGACAAGCACGAGCTCATCTCGCGAAGCGCCCGCTTGGCTTACCCGGTACGCGACGGCTTGCCCGTGATGCTCGAAAACGAAGCCCGGACCCTGACCGACGAAGAGCTAGGGCTCTGATGCCCGCATGACTTTCACCGTTCTCATTCCAGCGCGGCTGGCCTCTTCGCGCCTGCCCAATAAACCATTGGCTGATATTCACAATGTGCCGATGGTCGTGCGCGTGGCGCAGCGTGCCAGTTTGAGCCACGCAGCCCGCGTGGTCGTCGCGGCTGACAGCTTAGAGATCGTTGCCGCGTGTGAAGCGCATGGCGTTGCCGCCCTGCTCACCCGCAGCGACCACCCCAGCGGCAGCGACCGGCTGGCTGAAGCCTGCAGCCTGATCGGCCTAGGTGCGCAAGACATCGTGGTCAACGTTCAGGGCGACGAGCCACTCATCGACCCATCCCTGATTGATGCCGTCGCCGCCCTGCTGGAAAGCCGCGCCGACTGCGCCATGAGCACCGCCGCCCATGCCATCGACCAACTCGCCGACTTCCTGAGTCCGCATGTGGTCAAAGTGGTGCTGGACGCCCAGAACACCGCGCTGTACTTCAGCCGCGCGCCGATTCCCGTGGGCCGTGACTTCAACGGTCAAGCCTGGTGGGAAAGCTCCAGCCTACCCAAGCCCTTGCGGCACGTTGGAATTTATGGTTACCGCGTGGGCTTTTTGCAGACCTTCCCGACCTTGCCACCAGCGCCACTTGAGCAGCTCGAATCGCTTGAACAATTACGCGCCCTGTGGCACGGTCACCGGATTGCCGTACACATCACGCTGCAGCCGCCGGGGATTGGCGTAGATACGCCTGAAGACTTGGAGCGCGTGCGAGGCCTTTTATCACCCGATTCCTAGTCAATTCGGTCGCTCCTTTGTAAGCTGCAGTCAATAGTCTGCATGCTATCCTTGCACCTAATTCGTGCGCGCCAGTTTCAGCTGCGCCTGAGACGCTATTCATAATAAATTGAGGACATCCATGAGACTGATATTGTTGGGCGCCCCAGGCGCTGGCAAAGGTACACAAGCCACCTTCATCTGCCGTAAATACGAGATTCCACAAATCTCGACTGGCGACATGCTCCGCGCAGCAGTCAAAGCCGGAACTGAACTGGGCTTGCAAGCCAAAAAAGTCATGGACTCCGGCGGTCTCGTCAGCGACGACCTGATCATCAATTTGGTCAAAGAGCGCATCGCTCAACCTGACTGTGCACATGGCTTTTTATTCGATGGCTTCCCGCGCACCATTCCGCAAGCTGACGCCATGAAAGCGGCCGGCGTCAAGCTCGACTTCGTACTGGAAATTGACGTGCCATTTGAGGCCATCATCGAACGCATGAGCGGTCGCCGCTCGCACGCTGCGTCGGGACGTACATACCACCTGAAATACAACCCGCCGGTTACAGAAGGCTTGGACGACCTGACCGGTGAACCACTCATTCAGCGCGAAGACGACAAAGAAGAAACCGTACGAAAACGCCTCGAGGTGTACAACGCACAGACACGTCCCTTGGTCGACTACTACTCTCAGTGGGCTAAAAACGACTCCGCCAACGCGCCTTTGTACCGTGCCATCAGCGGCATGGGCAGTGTCGACGACATCACCGGACGCGCCATGAACGCGCTGAACGCAACCGCAGTCTGATCAGCCGCGAGGTTAGCGCCATTAACGAACCGTTTAAGGCGCCCGCATGAGGTCGAGCATCAAGGCGATTCGTGCCTTGACCGGTGTCAGACCAGGCGCGAGTGGCAAAACATCATGGGTCCCGAGTAACAACTGGCCTTCTGCACAACGCGTTGCCCGCAACACCTTGACGCCTTGCTGTATGGCCAGTACCAAGGCGGCTTCAAGGTCTTGGTGCACCGTGCCATTGCCGGTAGCTGCCACGACCAAACCCTTGACACCGGCTTTCAGCAAGGCTCTGACGACCATGCCATCAGCACCTGCGTAACTCATCACAATCTCAACCCGTGGCCATGCTGCATCGGCCAACTCGGACACTAAAGACGCAGCCTGTCCACGCGGCCAGTCACGCAATAAGCGAAGGTGGCCGCACTCAACAAAACCGATCGGCCCTGCGTCCCCGGCACTGAATGCATTCAGCCGATACGGATGGATTTTTTGAACATCTTCAGCGCCGTAAATCGCGCCGGCACAAACCACTGTGACGCCGCTGGCGCCACGACTAGAGGCCACCGCCAGCGCATCCAGCAAGTTTTGTGGGCCATCGGGCACCACAGCGTTCGACGGCCGCATGGCGCAGGTCATCACCACCGGTTTTTCAGGTGCCAGCAGTGCCTGCAAAAAATACGCGGTTTCTTCAAGCGTGTCGGAGCCGTGGGTGATGACGATGCCCTGCACGTCGTCCTGCGCCAAAAAGTGCGCCACTCGCAGCGCCAGCTTGGCCCAGACGTCAAAGCCCATGTCCTTGCTGTCCAGCTGAGCCACCTGCTCGACCAGATAACGCTCTGCGCCGCTGCCGTTGTGCCAACCTGGCAAAACGGCCAGCAGCTCGTGCACGCCGACCTGTGCAGCGGTGTAGCGGCTGTGCTCAAACGCATTCGCGGCTGTGCCGGCAATAGTACCGCCCGTCCCGAGAAACACAATTTTTTGATCGATCACTTGATATCCCCGAAAAACTGGATAAAAATACAGCCACTGTTGATTTAGCCAGGAGCCATGCCATGACCATTCTCGACGACATTTCCCGCTTGCCCGAAGGCCCCAAGCTGACGGCCCGCCAGCAACAAATTCTCGAACTCATCCAAAATGCCATCGCCAGCACTGGTGCCCCCCCGACGCGCGCCGAGATCGCAACAGAACTCGGTTTCAAATCAGCCAACGCAGCCGAAGAACATCTGCAAGCTTTGGCGCGCAAAGGCGTGATTGAACTGGTCAGCGGCACTTCCCGCGGCATTCGCCTGCGCAGTGAGACCTTGCGTTCGCTCAACGAATCGCGCAACAAACAATTTTCTCTGCCCCTGCAAAGTCTGGCACAACTCGTCTTGCCGCTGGTCGGACGGGTCGCTGCCGGCAGCCCGATTCTCGCGCAAGAACACATTGAGCAAACCTACAGCGTCGAGCCCAGCTTGTTCAAAAGCCAACCCGACTACCTGCTCAAAGTGCGCGGCATGAGCATGCGGGACATCGGCATCATCGACGGTGACCTGCTGGCTGTTCAGCAAACCAAAGAAGCCCGCAACGGCCAAATTGTGGTCGCTCGTCTGGGCGATGAAGTCACTGTCAAGCGCTTTCGGCGGACTCTCAACCTGATTGAGCTGTTGCCCGAAAATCCGGACTTCGAACCCATCATCGTCAGACCAGGTGACGCCTTCGAAATCGAAGGACTGGCGGTTGGCCTCATACGCAACACCGTCTTGAACTGAAGGCGCGTCAAATCGTCAAGCAGCTCGGAGGAAAATCTACGTTCTTGCAGGCACAATATCAGGATGAATATTGTGATATTGGACGACTACCAAGACGCGGTTCGCAAGCTCGAATGCGCCTCAAAACTCGATGCTTATCCGGCCAAGGTTTACACCAACACGGTCAGAGGGGTTGGTCAGTTGTCGGTTCGCCTGAAAGATGCCGACGTGATTGTATTAATCCGCGAACGCACGCATCTGCCGCGCCAACTGATTGAAAAACTACCCAAACTCAAGTTGATCGCGCAAACTGGCAAAGTGGGGGAGCACATCGACATCGCCGCCTGCACAGAACGCGGTATTGCCGTCGCGGAAGGCGTTGGTTCGCCGACCGCTGCAGCAGAGTTGACGTGGGCCTTGATCATGACCGCAACACGCCGCATCCCGCAATATGTCGCCAACCTCAAACACGGCGCTTGGCAACAGTCGGGGTTAAAAACCAGCTCCATGCCGACCAATTTTGGTCTCGGCACCGTGCTCAAAGGCAAAACCTTGGGTATCTGGAGCTACGGAAAAATCGGCAAACTCGTTGCCGGCTATGGCCGTGCTTTTGGCATGCGCGTGCTGGTCTGGGGCCGCGACGCTTCACGTGAGCAAGCCCAAGCCGACGGCTTTGAAGTGGCCTCCAGCAAAACAGAATTTTTCGAGCAATCCGATGTCTTGACACTGCACCTGCGGTTGAACGAAGCCACACGCGGCATCGTCACGCTAGACGACCTGTCGATGATGAAACCCACAGCCTTGATCGTCAACACCTCGCGCGCCGAGTTGATCGCACCCGACGCACTGGTGGCAGCCCTCAACCGTGGCCGTCCGGGCCTCGCCGCTATCGACGTTTTCGAGTCAGAACCTATTTTGCAAGGCCACGCATTGCTGCGCTTAGAGAACTGCATTTGCACACCGCACATCGGTTATGTCGAGCAAGACAGTTATGAGTTGTACTTCGGTGCCGCTTTCGACAACATCGTCAACTTCATCAAGGGCACGCCGACCAACATCGTGAACCCAGGTGCGCTTCAGGTTCGCCGGTAACTTCAATATGACAACAACTTTCAAGATTATTGGCGTCATCGGCGCTGGCGCCATGGGCCGCGGTATTGCCCAAATTGCAGCGCAGGCCGGTAGCCAGGTCTTGTTGTTCGACAAAGACCAACAAGCCAGCACGAGCGCTATCAACGACATTGCCGCGCAATGGGACAAGCTGGTGGCCAAAGGCCGTATCGACGCCGCGCTGGCTGAGAGCTACAAAGACAAGTTGTCAGTCCCCTCTGCGCTCAACGATTTAAGTCTGTGCGAACTGTTGATTGAAGTTATTGTGGAGCGGCTCGACATCAAACAAGCGCTGTTTGCCGAACTCGAATCCATTGTTTCGCCACAAGCCATTCTCGCCACCAACACCTCGTCGCTGTCGGTCACGGCCATTGCAGCCGGACTCAAACACCCTGAGCGCATGGCCGGCTTTCACTTCTTTAACCCCGTCCCGCTCATGAAAGTGGTCGAAGTCATCAGCGGCCTGAAGACCAGTGCTGCCACTTGCACCGCGCTGACAAGCTACGCCAAGCAAATGGGCCACACACCCGTGCAAGCGCAAGACACGCCGGGCTTCATCGTCAACCACGCGGGACGCGGCTACGGCACAGAAGCGCTGCGCATTGTGGGTGAAAGTATTGCAGACTTCGCCACCATTGACCGCATCTTGAAAGACCAAGCCGGCTTCAAGCTCGGGCCTTTTGAGTTGATGGACCTGACCGCGCTCGATGTATCACACCCAGTGATGGAGTCGATTTACAACCAGTATTACCAAGAACCGCGCTACCGCCCCAGCGTCATCACGGCGCAACGCTTGGCTGGTGGCTTGCTCGGTAAAAAAACAGGCGAAGGGTTTTACCGCTATGCCAACGGCGTAGCCGAGTGGCCGGCGGAAGCACCCGCGCCGGTAGTCGAAGACATGCCGCCGGTTTGGGTTTCGCCGCGCGCCTCGCGTCGGGCTGAATTGCTGAGCCTGCTGAAAACACTGGGCGCCGTCATTGAGACCGGCGCATCACCTTCCATGAACGCCTTGACGCTGGTCGCACCACTGGGTTTTGACATCACCACCGTCGCCGTGGTGGAGCGGCTCGACCCGGCGCGCACCATCGGCATCGACATGCTGCTGGACGACGCGCACACCAAACGCCGTGTGTTGGCCACCAACCCAGCCACCCGCGCCGACATGCGTGATGCTGCTCATGCCTTGTTTGCCCGCGACGGAAAAGCCGTCAGCGTGATCCGCGACAGCGGCGGTTTTGTGACGCAGCGCGTCATCGCCCACATCGTCAACATCGCCTCAGACATGTGCCAGCAAGGCGTTTGCAGCCCGCAAGACCTGGAAACCGCCGTCACTCTCGGGCTCGGTTACCCGCAAGGCCCGCTGGCCTTGGGCAACCTTTGCGGCCCGACCAACATTCTGGAAGTCCTCTTCAACATGCAGACTGTTTATGGCGACACCCGCTACCGCCCTTCCCCGTGGTTGCGTCGCCGTGGTGCGATAGGCCTGAGCCTGCTACAGGAAGAAAGCTGAGATGGCCGGCTACCTGAAAAGTACCAGCGAAGGCCGTACGCTGATCCTCACCCTAAGCAACCCGGAACACCGCAACGCGCTCAGCCCCGACATGTACATCGCCGGAGTTGAAGCCCTTAACGCGGCAGAAAACAACCCTGATATTCGCAGTGTCATCATCACCGGTGAAGGCAGCACTTTTTGCGCCGGGGGCGACCTGCAGCGGCTGCTGGCCAATCGGCAAAAAGAGCTCGAGGTGCAGACCCAAAGCATCGACGCTCTGCACAGTTGGATCGACTCGATACGCACCTTCCCCAAGCCGGTCATTGCCGCTGTTGAAGGGGCTGCCGCTGGAGCCGGGTTTTCTTTGGCCTTGGCCAGTGACTTCATCGTGGCAGCTGACAACGCCATCTTTCTGATGGCCCACAGCAGCGTGGCCTTGTCACCCGATGGCGGCGGCAGTTGGGCCTTGACGCGCGCCCTGCCCCGCACACTGGTCGCTCGGATGCTCATGCTTGGCGAGCGCATTCCAGCCGCCAGCCTGCACGCCATGGGCCTTATCAACGAATTAGCCCCTGCGGGTGGCGCATTTGCCGCAGCGTTACAACTGGCTGAGCAACTGAACCAACGCGCACCCAACGTCATGGCCAGCGTCAAAGAACTCATCAACGAAGCCCAGACCAGTACCCTGAGCGAACAACTGCTCAGCGAACGCCATCATTTTGTGAAGAACCTTCGCCACCGCAATGCTG
The DNA here is from genome assembly GCA_947451205.1 of Comamonadaceae bacterium. Classification (GTDB taxonomy): domain Bacteria; phylum Pseudomonadota; class Gammaproteobacteria; order Burkholderiales; family Burkholderiaceae_C; genus Polaromonas. Next base: position 942 of record CANFZL010000076.1, on the reverse strand, counting down.
GCGAAGGCATTGAAGCTTTCCTGCAAAAACGCACGCCCCTCTACCCGTAAGACACAAAGGAACCAGATGATCCAAGTTTATTCATGGGCCACGCCCAATGGCCACAAAGTCCACGTCATGCTTGAAGAGTGCGGCTTGCGTCAGGGTCGCGACTGGGAAGCGATTCCGGTCAACATCGGTAAGGGGGATCAGTTCAAGCCTGAATTTCTGGCTATCAGCCCGAACAACCGCATCCCAGCCATCGTTGACCCGAATGGCCCGGACGGCAAACCTATTTCACTGTTCGAGTCGGGTGCCATCTTGATGTATCTGGCCGCTAAAACCGGCAGGTTTTTACCGAAGAGCGACCGCTTGAAATACCAAGTGCTGCAGTGGTTGATGTTCCAGATGGGTGGCGTCGGCCCGATGCTTGGCCAAAACCACCATTTTCGGATTTACGCGCCCGAAAAAGTCGACTACGCCATCAACCGTTACACCAACGAAGCCAAACGCCTGTACGGCGTGATGGACAAACAACTCTCCACCAGCAAGTTCATCGCTTGCAACCAATACACGATTGCCGACATCGCGATTTTCCCGTGGCTGCGCAACTGGGCCAACCAAGGCATTGACTGGGCCGACTACCCGCACCTCAAACGTTGGTTTGACCTCATCGCTGCGCGCCCTGCTGTGCAGCGCGGCGTGCAAGTCATGGCCGACCTTCGCCCAGCGGTCAGGACCGCCGCAGAGCACGAAGTCTTGTTTGGAAAAGAGCAACAAGTACGCCGCTGAGAAATAATTCAGAGCTTGTTTAAAAGAGCTGCTTTTAGCACGCTATAATATGAGACTTGTCGGAGTGTGGCGCAGTCTGGTAGCGCACCTGGTTTGGGACCAGGGGGTCCAAGGTTCGAATCCTTGTACTCCGACCATTTAATCAACAAAAAAAGCTCACTTTGTGGGCTT
>CANFZL010000075.1 GCA_947451205.1 Comamonadaceae bacterium | reverse complement strand
CGCAAGGCACTTGCGCGTCGATGTGTTGCTGCCTGAGTTCAGACCACAGATGGTCGCGCCCGGCGACCAAATCCATGGGCGCGAGTTGCCGGTCAGACAGCAGCACCGCGTCAGGTTTGTGCTTGGCCAGCCGAATCGCTTCGTCGAGCAAAGGCTTGTAAGGGACGGGCTTGCCGCCGCGCGATCCACCGTCAGCGCTGACGATGACTTTCGGTGTGGCGTCGTCAATCCGCGAGGCCAGCGAACCACTGGCAAAACCGCCAAACACCACGCAATGAATCGCCCCAATACGCGCGCAGGCGAGCATGGCAAAAGCGGCGTCAGCCACCATCGGCATGTAGATCAACACGCGATCACCTTTTTGCACACCCAGCGATTTCAAGCTGGCGGCCATGCGCTGGACTTCACGGTGCAAGTCGCTGAAGGTGTAGGTTTTTTCAGTGCCGGTTTCAGTCGAGATCGCAATCAAGGCGGCCCGATCTGCACGCTCAGTCACGTGCCGATCAACCGCGTTGTGACACAGATTGGTTTGGCCGCCTTCGAACCAGCGCGCAAATGGCGGGTTGTCGTAGTTACAGACCCGCTCAAAGGGCTTGAACCAGTCGATCAACTTGGCCTGTTCAGCCCAAAATGCATCTGGCTGATCGATGGACTGACGGTAAAAGTCGGCATAGCTGACGGGGGTCGGCGCTGGGCTCATCTCGGGGCTCCGTTTAATCTGAATTCATAATTATTGATAATAGAACTTTCAGCGGCCTGACTTCAAGCATTGGAACTCGCGCGACCCGCGCGCTCACTTGATCAGCGACTGCACCCGCTTGAACATCTCATGGTCTGCTGTGCGCAGCCATTCAAAGGCCACCATCTCAGTGGTGACCAATTCAGCCCCATTGCCGGCCAAGCGGTCAAAAGCGGCGTCCCGGTTGCGCTCGCTGCGTGAGCTGCAGGCGTCCGTAACGACCCAGACGTCAAACTCTTCTTCGAGCAAATCAAGCGCGGTTTGCAGCAAGCAGACATGCGCTTCGCAACCGGCTATCAGGATGATGTTGCGACCTTCTTCTTCGGCTGGTGCCACCGGCTTTTGCAAATGCTTAGGCAGGCTACGTGCATTGCCGCCCTGCGTTACTTTGCGGACGGGTGGACGCAGCCATTCCGAGATTCCGTCGGACACCGCGCTGAAAGACTGCTTGTTCATCACCCGGCCGCCGGCTTGCTCAATGGCGGCCTGCAACTCCGGAACATTGGGTCCCAGCTCATCAGGGCTTTGGGCTGTGCCCCAAACTGGCACTTGCAAAGCGTCAGCAAGACGCGCCAGCCGGAGTGCATTGGCGAGCACCAACTCGTGTTCAAAAATGGAAGGCATCAAGCGGACTTGGTAGTCCACCAGCAAGAGTTGGGATTCTTCGACGTCGAGCAGCATGGGGATATCCAATCAGTGAGAATGCGGACGAAGGTCGACCGCGATGCGGCATCTTGCCAGAAGTCGCCACTGGACATTTATAGATTGAAGTACTCAGGGTTGCAAGCGACCCAAAGCAGCGTTATTCGCCAAGGATCACATGCCACCCAAATTTTGGATGGCATCAACCACCATGCCGGTACCGACCGCAATCAGCAAGATGTCGGAGGCGACGCGCACATAACGATGACCAGAAGGCGGAACACCAAGCGTCACAACCATGGCGGCGGGAACGGCGTGATAGATGACAGCAGGCGCCAAGCGCTGGCCCACACTGTAATAGCGAACTTGGCCCGGCGCCCTACAGCCATTTTGTGTTTTCATCAAGCCCGGTGGGCAACGTCCAGCCCGGTACTGATGACCGTAATAGTCGTGCACAGCAGTTCGCTGTCGGTCCTGAAAGAAACCACCAGCACGCATCTCGACACGTGCTGGGCCTTGTCGTACAGGTCCTCGTTGATCTTGACCCTGTCGCACTTGGTCGTGCCGGTCAGACCCTTTTCGGTCTTGACCTTGTGAATGCTGGCCGCCCTTGCCGCGGTTATCGCGACTCCCATCATTGTTGTCGTTCCTGCCACCAGACCCATCATGCCTTTGAGCCAGCGTTGCGCCGCAGAACAGCAAAGCGGAGAACAAGACCAGCAACTTACGGCTGAGCGGTGATAGATCCACCATGGATAGGGCTTGGGAAAACTTATTTTGAATAGAAGGCATAATTTTCCTCAGAACGGGTAAATGAAGCACGGAAACCGCGTTTGGGGCAACGACCGGGCGCCTTAAAAACCACCCACCACCGAATGCCGCCACATAATAGTTAAGAACTCAGTATTCATTTTTTATTTTATCGTTGCCAATAAAATTAATTATTAAGTTGAAGGTAACGAATTGTCTCGCTAGCATTTCAGCTGTTACAAGTCTGTTAAATATCGTCATGAAACGCTCAGCGAAACCCATTCCGTGGCTAATGGCCGGTGAAGAATTTCCCGCCGTGAGCAGCGCTTGGGGAGACAACGAACCGGCACCCGGTTTGCTTGCGGCGGGGGGGGAGCTCGACGCCCAAAGCTTGATGCGAGCCTATATCGGGGGTATCTTTCCATGGTTCAGCTTAGGCCAACCGATTCTGTGGTGGAGCCCCAACCCACGCATGGTGCTAAAAACAAGCCAATTCAAATTGCACAGATCACTTAAGAAAACCCTACTGCGCTTTCTGGAAACCCCAAACCGTGCCGTGCGCTTTGACAGTGCATTCGAAAGAGTCATCACTGCCTGTGCCCAAGCCTCTCGCGACGACCAGGCCGGGACTTGGATCGTCCCAGAGATGATTGCAGCCTACATTGAACTTCACCATGCAGGGCATGCTCACAGTGTTGAAACTTGGGTGAACGGTGAACTGGTAGGTGGGCTTTACTGCGTGAATTTGGGACGTATGGTGTTTGGCGAGTCCATGTTTTCTCATCAAACCGATGCATCCAAAATAGCCTTGGCTGCCTTGGTGGCTTTTTGCAAGACGAAGGGCATCAGCATGATAGATTGCCAACAAAATACACAGCATCTAACGTCGTTGGGGGCTGGAGAAATAACCCGCGAAGCCTTCACAGTCCACGTAAAAGAACAAACCGAGAATCTGGCCCCTGAGTGGATCTTCAAGACCCCGTACTGGGACGAAATTTTGACGAGTCACGCCTAATGCACTCTCCCACGTGACCCATCTCAACGACCTCCCGTGGCAAACTTTGCAGTTTTATGCCACAGCGCCCTATCCTTGCAGTTATTTGCCGGGGCGCCAGGCCCGCTCTCAAGTCGCAACGCCAAGTCACCTGATTCACAACGATGCTTACTCACAGTTGGTCGCCAACGGGTTTCGCCGCAGCGGCATGTTCACTTACCGGCCTTACTGCGACGGTTGCCAAGCTTGCGTCCCTTTGCGGGTCATCGTCAATGACTTCAAGCCTGACCGAAGCATGCGTCGTGCCTCGCAACGCCATCTGCGTCTTGAAGCCCGTGTACTCAAGTTGGGCTTCACCTCTGAGCACTATGACCTGTACTTACGTTATCAAAAGAGCCGACATGCGGGTGGCGGCATGGATCAAGACAGCGTGGACCAATACACCCAATTTTTATTGCAAAGTCGAGTCAATTCGCGCTTAGTGGAATTCAGGGAACCACGCACAGACGGCGAATCTGGCACGCTCAGAATGGTGTCGATTCTGGACCTGCTCAATGACGGTATCTCAGCGGTTTATACCTTCTACGAACCGGACGCTAAAGCGGCCTACGGTAACTACGGCGTACTGTGGCAGATTGATCAAGCACGCCTTCTCGGCTTGTCCTATGTGTATCTGGGCTACTGGATCGAACTGAGCCCCAAGATGAATTACAAGGCGCGCTTCAAACCGCATGAAATACGCCTAAATGGCGACTGGGTGAGAGCGACTCCATGATGGGCACTCACAGAAATTTCACAAAGTAAAATGCAGTCAAAGGCTGCCCTATGAAAAATTCCGACACCAGCGCGCAAACGACCCCGACAGTTCAGGTCATTGGGCGTATGTTCACGTTGCTTGAAATCCTCGCCGGACGCGAAGAAGCTGTTTCACTCAAAGAAATCAGCGAAAAGTCCGGACTTCACCCCTCCACCGCGCATCGGATTTTGAACGATCTGGCGACAGGCCGGTTCGTTGAACGACCAGCAGCAGGAAGTTACCGACTCGGCATGCGCCTTCTGGAGCTAGGGAACTTAGTCAAGGCCCGACTGAGCGTGCGAGATGCAGCGCTCATACCCATGCGAGAACTCCACAAATTAACGCAGCAGCCGGTCAACCTGAGCATGCGTCAAGGCGATGAAATTGTGTATGTAGAGCGGGCTTACAGCGAACGCTCAGGTATGCAGGTGGTCCGCGCTATCGGTGGCCACGCGCCATTGCATCTGACGTCTGTTGGCAAGCTATTTTTGGCGTTTGACGACCCGCAGCGCCTTCGCAGCTACGCCACTCGAACAGGCCTACCCGGCCATACGCGCAACAGCATCACGCAACTGGCTGCGCTTGAACGGGAGTTATCCAAGGCCCGTCAATATGGCATCGCTCGGGACAATGAGGAACTAGAACTGGGTGTGCGCTGCATGGCTGCAGGCATTTATGACGATCAGAACAAGTTGATCGCTGGACTGTCGATTTCTGCGCCCGCTGATCGACTGGATGAAAGCTGGCTGCCAAAACTTCAAGCCACAGCGCATGAAATTTCTGTCGGCTTAGGCTACAGCCAAGAAAGAAAAAAACCGTGACGACATGGGTCGATTAGCCATCAGTTAGCTTGATCGAATCGGCCACTTTGATTTTTTGACTCACGACAGGAAGCGATTCAACCCAATGCCGGACACGTTCTGCATCCGCAATCCGGCTGAGTTTGCCGGCTGAGTCGAGGAAAACCATGATCAACTTGCGACCGGCGATCTTTGTCTGCATGACGAGGCACTGGCCAGCCTCAGTGATGTAGCCAGTCTTTTGCAAACCGATGTCCCAATTTGGGCTCTTCACCAAACGATTGGTATTGTTGTATTGGAGGGTTTGGCGACCCACAGCCACTTGATAACTTGAAGAAGTTGTGAGTTCACGCATCACGGGATCAGCATGAGCCGCATTGACCAAAGCGGCCAGGTCCTGAGCACTCGACTGATTCAGACTGGACAAACCGGTCGGCTCGACATAACGGGTGTCCTTCATACCGAGCATCTTGGCCTTGGCATTCATCAGCCCAACAAAAGTCTGAAGGCCGCCTGGATAGGTGCGGCCAAGCGCATGGGCAGCACGATTTTCACTCGACATCAACGCCAGATGGAGCAGTTCACCGCGGGTCAGAGATGTGCCAACACGCAAGCGGGAGCTGCTGTTCTTTTCTGTATCAACATCGGCTTGTGTCACCGTCAGAACTTCATCCATGGGCAAGTTCGCGCTGCTGATGATAACGCCCGTCATGATCTTAGTGAGTGATGCAATCGGCAAAATTGCATGGTCATTTTTGCTGAACAGGACTTCTTGGGTATCTTGGTCGATGACCAGCGCCACACTAGATTTAAGTGACAGCGGATCGGCTGCGCTGTGCAAACCAGCGATTTGCCCAAAAGACAATCTTGCCGGAGTAACGCTGCGAACAACTGCATTCTTTGTGCTTCGGACTTTAACTTGTTGACGCTTCGAACTGGTTTTGACGACCTTTGCCACACGCGTTTTTTTAGATACTTTTCGCTCGCCATCCGGAGCTGCGTGGGCCGCCGGTAAGCAGATAGAAAGCCCAAGAACACAGAAACCGACCATTTGGGCAATGCGCTGAAAAGTTGTTTTAGGCATGGGCGTGTGGTCTTCTTAGGTATGAGAATGCAAAATGACGTATTGCGAACAGTGCATGAGTGTATCAATATACAAAAAATCATGCAATATCAAAAACTTGCGTGGGTTTATTCATGTAAAAAATGGAGCCGACATCAAATCGACAAACGAGTCTTCATTGAACTGGCTTTATCGCCTGAATGTAAGCCCTATTTCACACTTTTTACAGGTCAAAGCTGTAACTCGCGCGCGGGTCAGCCTTGTGCTGGTACCCGGTCAGCTTTGCTGTGCAACTTGCTCAGGGCGCTCAGATACGCTTTTGCGGAGGCCACAACGATGTCAGGATCAGACCCAACGCCGTTGACAATGCGACCACTGCTTTGCAAACGAACGGTGACTTCGCCCTGGCTTTCGGTCGATCCACTGATCGCGTTGACCGAGTACAAGACCATCTCGGCGCCGCTCTTGACATGGGTTTCGATGGCTTTGAGTGATGCATCGACAGGGCCATTCCCGTCTGAGCTACCTTTGACTTCCTGGCCATCGACCGTGAAAGTGACGCGGGCCTGTGGTCGCTCACCGGTTTCGCTGTGCTGGGACAGGGCAACAAAGCCGTATTGCTCGTGCATCTGCAAGACACTGGCATCGCTCACGAGCGCCAAGATATCTTCATCAAAAATCTCGCTTTTCCGATCTGCCAGATCTTTGAATTTTGCAAAGGCGTTGTTGATGTCTGTCTCGCTTTCCATCTGCACGCCGAGGTCCAACAAACGCTGTTTGAAGGCATTACGGCCGCTGAGCTTGCCCAAAACCATCTTGCTCGCTGTCCAGCCAACATCTTCGGCGCGCATGATCTCGTAGGTTTCCCTAGCCTTGAGCATGCCGTCCTGATGGATACCTGAGGCATGGGCGAAGGCATTAGCGCCCACCACGGCCTTATTGGGCTGAACCACAAAACCTGTCGTCTGACTGACCATGCGGCTGGCCGCCAAAATCTGCAAGGCATCAACGTTCATGTCCAGATTGAAGTAGTCACGGCGGGTTTTCACTGCCATGACAATTTCCTCAAGTGCGCAATTGCCGGCGCGTTCGCCCAAGCCATTGATGGTGCACTCGACTTGGCGCGCACCTCCAATCTTCACGCCGGCCAGCGAATTGGCCACCGCCATGCCGAGGTCGTTGTGGCAATGCACCGACCAGATCGCCTTGTCGCTGTTGGGCACGCGCTCACGCAGCGTCTTGATGAAGTTGCCATAAAGCTCCGGCACCGCATAACCTACGGTGTCGGGTACGTTGATGGTGGTCGCGCCTTCTTTGATGACCGCTTCGATCACGCGGCACAAATAGTCGATGTCGCTGCGGTAGCCGTCTTCCGGACTGAATTCAACATCTGCCACCAAATTGCGCGCAAATCGCACGGACAACTTGGCCTGCTCCAACACCTGCTCTGGCGTCATGCGGAGTTTTTTCTCCATGTGAAGCGCGCTGGTGGCGATGAAGGTGTGGATACGTGCCGAACGTGCGCCCTGCAAGGCCTCTGCCGCGCGTGAAATATCGCGGTCATTGGCACGTGCCAACGAGCAGATGGTTGAATCTTTGATTGCATTGGCGATCGCCTGCACGGCATCAAAATCGCCGTTAGAACTGGCAGCAAAACCGGCTTCGATCACATCGACTTTCAGCCGCTCCAACTGGCGTGCAATACGCAGCTTTTCGTCGCGGGTCATGGACGCACCCGGGGACTGTTCGCCATCGCGCAAGGTGGTGTCAAAAATAATCAATTTATCGGTCATGTCGTGTCTCCTGAAAATCTGCTGGACTAATTCAATCTATCAACCTGTGATGGTAGCGCTGACAGGGGCTACATCGCCGCGACCCGCTTGGCTTCGTTGCAGCCCAGACAGGATGGCCTTGAGGGAGGCAGAAACGATATTGCTATCCATCCCGACGCCGAAAAGCGTTTCTTCATTGATGCGCAATTCGAGGTAAGCCACGGCCTGCGCGCTAGCGCCCGATCCGATCGCGTGTTCGCGGTAATCGAGCACGCGAACCACCTGCCCGGTCGCCGCCATCAGACCCGCCACAAAGGCGTCTATCGGCCCGGTGCCGCTGCCCTGAATAGCATGCACATGGGCACCCAAACGCACGTCGGCCTTGATGCTAAAAAGCTTGCCAACAGCCTGCGTGCTTTCTTCGATCATCAGGTGCTCAGGGGCGACCACGGTCTGCACACCATAGGTCGTCTGAAACAAGGCGAACAGGTCTTGCGCTGTGAGCTCTTTGCCGGTGGCGTCCATGACACCCTGCACCACTTGGCTGAACTCAATTTGCAGTCGCCGCGGCAACTCAAGGCCAAACTCATGCTCCAGCAGATAAGCAATACCGCCCTTGCCCGACTGGCTGTTAACGCGAATGACCGCTTCGTAACTGCGCCCAAGGTCCATCGGGTCAATCGGCAAATAAGGCATGTCCCAGATGTCGCCCTCACGACGCGCGGCGAAGGCTTTTTTGATGGCATCTTGGTGCGAGCCGGAGAACGATGTGTAGACCAAATCACCAGCATACGGATGACGCGGATGCACCGGCAACTGATTGCAATACTCGACAGTTCGCCGCACCTCATCGATGTCTGAAAAATCAAGACCGGGCGAGACACCCTGGGTGTACAGATTAAGCGCAATGTTGACCAGATCAACATTGCCGGTGCGCTCACCATTGCCGAACAAACAGCCTTCGATTCGGTCAGCGCCCGCCATCAACGCCAGTTCGCCGGCGGCTGTGCCGGTGCCGCGGTCGTTGTGCGGATGAACCGAAATAACGATCGCGTCACGCCGAGCCAAATGCCGATGCATCCACTCCATCATGTCGGCAAAAATATTCGGCGTTGAATGCTCGACCGTCGACGGTAAGTTGATGATGCATTTGTGCTCAGGGGTCGGTTGCCACACGTTGGTCACGGCATCGACCACGCGTTTTGAAAATGCCAGCTCAGTGCCCGACCACATCTCGGGAGAGTATTGAAAAGTCCAGCGGGTCGCTGGTTGCGCTGCCGCCAGTTGCTGAAACAAACGGGCGTTGACAGTGGCCAGCTCAACGATTTCGTCTTCGTTCATCCCGAGGACGACCCTGCGCATGACAGGTGCCGTCGCGTTGTAAAGATGGACGATGGCTTTATTCGCCCCTTGAAGCGCTTCAAACGTGCGACGAATCAAGGGCTCGCGGGCCTGCGTCAGCACCTGAATTGTGACGTCGTCCGGGATCAGATTCTCGTCGATCAAACGGCGCAAGAAGTCATATTCAGTTTGGGATGCAGAGGGAAAGCCCACTTCAATTTCTTTGAAACCAATCTTCACCAACATCTCGAACATCTTGAGCTTACGGGGAATATCCATCGGCTCAATCAAGGCTTGGTTGCCGTCCCGCAAGTCGACACTGCACCAGATCGGCGCAGCCGTCAGCACGGCATCTGGCCAGGTACGGTCGGTCAACTTGACCGGTGCAAAGGCTTTGTATTTGCTTGAGGGTGTGTTCAACATTTTTATCTCGACAGTGTGAAAAGTAAAAAAACAAAAACCAACTTGCCAATGAAAAACGGCCCGTTGCTGATGCAAACGGGCCGTTGAAGGGATAACGCGTGCGCGCTACCGTCTCCGCCCGAAGGGAGATAGTGGTAGTACAAACGAAATTAAATTCATAACAATCAATGTATCACAAAATTTTGCTGATCGATCAAGGCCGTGGCTATGGCCGGCATGGACTTATTTGTGCAAGCCTCGCTCGTCGGGTTCATCCGTTGAGGTTGAAATCACGCTGGTCTGCAAGCCCTTGGTTTTGCGCCAACCGTACAGTGCGTAACCCGAAAAACCGTAAATCACGAACAAAGAAAACATCACGATCGGCGGATGTATGTTGATGACGGCAATGCCCAAGGCAAGAAGCACGATCACCACGAACGGGACGCTGCGCTTGAAACTCAAATCTTTAAAACTGTAAAAAGGTACATTGGTGACCATCGTCAAGCCTGAATAAAGCATCAAGGCAAACATGAACCACCGAACCTCCACACCCGCCACGCCAATGTCGGTCATTAACCAGATAAAACCGGCGACCAAAGCCGCCGCAGCCGGTGATGGCAAACCTTGGAAAAACTGCTTGTCAACGACGGCGGTGTTGACATTGAATCGCGCCAGCCTCAAGGCCGCGCAAGCGCAATACACAAAAGCCGCAATCCAGCCCCAACGCCCGAGACTGGTCAGGGCCCAGACGTAAGCGATCAAGGCCGGCGCAGCGCCAAAAGACACCATGTCCGACAGCGAATCCATCTGCTCGCCAAAGGCGCTCTGCGTGTTCGTCATGCGCGCCACGCGGCCATCCAGACTGTCCAACACCATTGCACAAAAAACGCCAATAGCAGCTTGGTCAAAACGGCCATTCATGGCCATCACAATGGCGTAAAAACCACCGAACAAGGCCGCCAGCGTGAAGAGGTTGGGCAGGATATAAATGCCCTTGCTGCGCTTGCGCGCCAAGACTTCGCCAGAAGCCAATTCAGAATCTTCACCATCACTCATGGGACACGCTCCAGGTCGGGTTAACCGCCAGTTCGTCAGCAGCTATTAAAAACAAAGGCAATACGCCATCAAGCATGGAGGATACCAAACACCACATTTGCGCCGGCATCATGCGGGCATGCTGAAACTTCAAATAGAAAAGCCGCGCAATCGCTTGCGCGGCTTTTGCCAATCACAGTTCGGGCCGCGAAGGCCCGGTCTGCATCAGTTGCGCGTCTGGTCGACGAGCTTGTTTTTGGCAATCCAAGGCATCATGGCGCGCAGCTGAGCACCCACCACTTCGATGCTGTGGTCAGCGGTGTTGCGGCGGCGAGCCGTCATGCTTGGGTAGTTGGTGCGGCCTTCCAAGATGAACATCTTGGCGTACTCACCACTTTGAATGCGCTTCAAAGCATTGCGCATGGCTTCGCGCGACTGTTCGTTGATGACTTCTGGACCGGTCACGTACTCACCGTATTCGGCGTTGTTCGAAATCGAGTAGTT
>CANFZL010000074.1 GCA_947451205.1 Comamonadaceae bacterium | reverse complement strand
TTAGAGCTCAGCAAACGCGACACCGGCCGCACGCTTTACATCCTCGACGAACCGACGACCGGGCTGCACTTCGCCGACATTGATTTGCTGCTCAAAGTGCTGCACCAACTGCGCGACGCCGGCAACACCATCGTCGTCATCGAGCACAACCTGGACGTCATCAAAACGGCTGATTGGTTGATCGATATCGGACCCGAAGGCGGCGCCGGTGGTGGCATGGTGGTCGGTGTCGGTACACCGGAAGATTTGGCTGCGAATCCGGACAGCCACACTGGGCGCTATTTGGCGCCGCTGCTGAAGGCGTAGCCAGTTTCGCGGATGATGTGTCTTCAATCGAAGTTATAAAGTTCCGCCGGATTACTCACTAGGATTTTCTGTCGCGTCGCGTCGCTACTGGCCCATGAAAAAAACAGACCATACAGATCCACAATGGATGGAATGGGTTCGCGGCCAGGATGTGGCCAGTTGCTGGCCCAGAGGCAGCGTTCGGGGAATTTTTCAGCCAGCGTGCGGGCGATCAGACTGACGTCGTCGTACCGAGGTGCGCCGGCTTTCGATGTCTCGTAGGGCGCCGACAATTTGATCCAGACGCGGCCGGTGTCGAGGATGCGCAGCAGCGACTGGAAGGACGGGTGATCGGGCGTGACGGGTTCAAGGAATTTGCCGTTGTGATCGAGTACCAGTGGGCACGGTAGACGCTTCAATACTTCCTCGTGCGCGGGGAAATCACGTCCATCGAGTTGCAGGTTGACCATCCACCCAGCGTCAGCCATGCGCGCCGCCATGGGTTCGAGCGACTCCCAGGTCAGCACCCCGTCGATCATCATGTAACGTACGCCCCGAACGCCGCCCTTGTGCAGGCGCGCGATCTCGCTGTCGGGCGCATCAGGCGCCAGCAGTCCGATGCCGCGTGCGTCGTCACCGAGTTGAGCGAGGGCGTCGAGCATGCAGCTGTTGTCGTAGCCGTAGCCCGTCGGCTGCACGATGATGGTGCGTTGCAAGCCCAGCGCTTTTTGTACCTCCCGGTATGACGACACAGGTGAGTGGCGCGGCACCCAAGAGACGTTGGGAATCAGAGGGTATTTGTCTTCGTAAATGTGCACATGACAATCGCAGGCGCCGGGGTAGGTGGTGTGGTGGGTCGAGTCCATGCGGTCTCCAGTTTTAGTGAACAGATCAGGCTTGCGCTGCCCCAAAGGCTTGCGACCAGCGAAAGGCCTCGCAGGCATTGACTGCGCCCTCTGGCACGCGACCGCGCACCAACTCGGCCACCTGCGCGACCGTTTCCATCGCCTGGTGTTCGATCGCGGGCGGCGTCAGACCACCGATGTGCGGTGTCGCGATGACCTTGGGATGCGCGGCCACTAGGGGCGATGGCATCTGGTCTGGCGCACGTCCGACGTCGAGCGCGCAGCCATTGAAAACGCTGGCATCCAGCGCAGCCAACAATGCATGTTCATCGACTAGGTTGCCACGCGACGCGTTGATAAAAAACGCCGTTTTTTTCATCAAGGAAAAGGTCTGCGCATTCATCAAATTTTCGGTCGTTTCGGTGGCTGCGGCCAAGCAGACAACGTAATCGGCTTCTCGCAGCAACGTGTTCAAACTGACGTCTTTGAGCGCTGGACGACCGGTCGGCGTGAACGGGTCGTGAACGACCACGGACATGCCGAAGGCCAGTGCCAAATCGCAAAAATAACGGCTTATCTGGCCGTAGCCGATGATGCCGACTGTGGCGCCACGCAGCTCGCGGCCCATCACCGGGGGCGCATTCAAGCCTGCGTGGTACTGGGTTGACGACTTGCTGATGTGGCGACTTAAGTCGATCATCATGCCGATGATCCATTCGGCCACTGACGCAATAAAACCGGCGCTGGCCTGCGTGACCAGCACACCGTGCCGGCTCGCCGCTGCGACGTCGATGTTGCGGATGTCGATTGCGCAGCGCATGAAGGCCTTGAGCTCTGGCATGGCGGCAAACAAGGCCGCATCCCCCATGGTCTGGCGATAAGAAATGATGACGTCGCAACCGCGTGCTAACTCGGCCAATTCTGCTGACGACAAGTCGGTCTCGCGAGGATTGAAGCGAACATCGGCAATCGCTTGTAATGCGGCGATCGCGCGGTCACCGTAATAGGACGCCAGCTTGCTGGGCGGGTGGCTGATAAAAACGGAGGTCATTCAAAGCCTGAAGAAAAAAAGGTGAGTACGTCAGGCTAAGCGGCAGGCCGCGGTGGAATCGCGGGTCACCAGCGTTGGCTGAAATATAAATTCTTGCGTGGCGATCGACGTATCGGCCAGGCGGCTCATCACACGTTCGACCATGACCTGTGCCATCTCTGGCACAGGCAGGCGCACGCTGGTCATCGCGGGGTGCATCAGTGTCGATAAAAACACGTTGTCTATGCCGAGCACCGACACATCGTCCGGCACCGACAGGCCGGCATCACGAAAGCCCGCCATCAGGCCGAAGGCGGTCAGATCATTGACGCCGACGATGCCGGTGGGGCGCTGCGGCAATGCCGCCAGCCGTACGGCCTGCGCGCGGCCCAGCTCGCTCATGACGGAATCGCCATAGTCGTTTTCAGGCGTCGCCTCGACCACCATGGCGGCGTCACCGTGCAGGCCTGCCGCTTGAGCCGCAGCCATGAAACCAGCGATCTTTTCATTGCGGCTCATGGTGCGTCCCGCCGGCGTGACAAAAGCCAGGCGTCGGTGGCCATGGTCGATCAGATGCTGCGCGGCCAGCCGCCCGGTTTCGAAGCTGTCGACGCTGACGTGGTCGACGATGGACGTCAAGCCTGGCGTCGCGCCGCGGTCATAACTAACCACCACCAAACCACGCTGCGCGGCCGCTTCAACGTGCTGCTCGTCGATGAGCGACGAGATGATGATCACGCCGCGCACGCCGTGCGACAGCAGGTCGTCGAAGAATCTTGCCTCCTTGTCTTTGTCGCGGTAGGTGTTGCCGATCATGATGCGAAAGCCGTAGCGCTCTTGCGCCAGCGCTTCAATTTCGCGGGCGATGAACCCGTACATCGGATTGGCCATCGACGGCACCAGCAAACCAATCAGCGGTGTATGCCCGGTCTTCAGGTGGCGCGCTGTGGTGTTGGGCCGGTACTTGAGTTGGGCGATGGCGGCCTCGACGCGTGCCAGCGTTTCGCGGGCCATGCGGTCGACACGGCCGTTGAGCACGTTGGATACGGTGCTGGTCGACACGCCGGCCAGGCTGGCAACGTCGCTGATTTTGCTCACAGGGTTTGGATTTTCATGGTTGGTTTCACATGCCCATGCGGGTCGGCAGCCACAGCGAAAACTGTGGCACTAGCACCAGGAGGATCAGCGTGACAAAAAGAACAGCCAGGTATTTCATCATGGGTCGCCAGACGTCCTTGACCGCCGTACCGGTGATGGCGCAAGTCGCAAACAGACCCAGCCCGATCGGCGGCGCGAACAGGCCAAGGCCCATCGCGATCACCATCACTGTGCCGAAATGCAGCGGGTGAATGCCGAGTTGTGAGGCGATTGGCGTGAGCAGCGGGCCAAAGATGATGAGCGCTGGCGCGCCTTCGAGCACTGCCCCAAAAATGATCATGATGCCGACCGACAGCAACAGGAACGCGAGGCTGCCGTAGCTGTGCGCAAAGCCAATCATGAAGGTCGACAGGTACTGCGGGATCTGCTGAATGGTCAGCGCGAACGACACGCTGGAAGCAGCCGCGACGATGAACAGAATGCCACCGGCCATTGACGCCGAGCGCACGAAGAGCCGCATCACCGACGGCACCGTGAGTTCACGAAACGCCAGCCATCCGACCACTAGAGCGTAGACGACAGCGAAGGCCGACACCTCGGTCGAAGTTGCCACGCCCGAAGTCACGCCCTTGCCGATCATCGCCACCATGACCAGCGCCACCGTGGCACCGCCAATCAGTCGGAACATCGGCGTGCGCACGTCGAAAGCTTCGTCTGGGTTGATGCGCGTGCCGACATAAATCGTCACCGCGGCGAGCGACAGCGCCAGCACTGCGGCCGGAACCAGCCCAGCCATGAAGAGGCCGGCGATTGAGATGTTGGCGACGAAGCCCATGATGATCATGTTGATGCACGGCGGAATCGTCTCGGCCATCACGGCTGTGCAGGCGAGTAGGCCGGCGGTCTCGTTAGGGTCTTGCTTGGTCTTGCGGACGGCTGGCATGATGATGCCGCCGACCGCCGCGATGTCGGCGAGCTTGGAGCCCGACACGCCAGAGAAAAATGCCGTCGCCGTGATGGTGATGAGACCCAGCCCGCCGCGCATCCGGCCGAACATTCGCAACAGCAACTCGATCAGCCGCGACGACATGCCGTTGGCCTCCATCATCAGACCGGCCAGCACGAAAAACGGAATCGCTAGCAGCACGTAGTGGTCGCTGCCAGCCATCACCTGCTGTGAATAGACCAGCATCGGCAAGGACGGGTCGGTCATGAAAAATACCAGCGATGACAAGCCGAGGACGAAGGCGATCGGCACGCCAAGTACGAGGCCACCGATGAAGCCGACGGTCAACAACATCCACGGCGCAATGGCCAGGTCCGGTAGCAACGCATTCCACCCAGCCACGACTGCCACCAGCGCAACGCCGACACCGAGCGCGGACCAGACGACCCGCGATGGGCCATTGACCGCATTGGCCAAACCAAACATCGTCATGAACAAGCTGCCAATGACGACTGGCAGCGTGTATATCCACTGCGGAAGGCCTATCGGCGTGGTACTGTCCCATGAGTCAACCAGTAGACCAACCGAAGACAGGCACAGCGCTGCTGACACGGCCACGATGATCCAGCTGGCGAACTGGATCAACGCCGGTTGCCAGCGCGCGGGTAACATGCCGCGAAACAGGTCGACGCCGACATGCTGGCTGCGCGCCAACACTGTGGCCGCGCCGAAGAACACCAGTACCATCATCAAGGCGCGCGCGACTTCTTCGGCCCAGTCGAAAGGCTCATGAAGAAAGTAGCGGAACACCACCGAGATGAAGACCACCACGACATCGACCGCCAGCACGATGCCAGCCGCGTACTCCGTCATGCGCATCAGCCAGGCCAGCCAGCGCCCCGGGCCGTGGCTGACATCGAATGCCGGTGCGACCGGATTGATACCGTGAGCCACGGCAGCCGGTGCTGCTGGTACAGCAGCCAGGCCTAGACCGGTTGAAGCAAGCGTTGCCGACATGCTCAGCCCCGCGCAGCGGTGATGGCTGTGAACAGCGGCGCCGTTTCAGGATATTGCTTGGCAAAAGCTGACCAGAGTTTGCTCTCCATTTCCTTCCTGACTTGGTCGCGTTCGTTCTTCGCCATTGGGCTGAAAACAATACCAAGTTTCTTCAGGTCCTCGATGCCTTGCAGGCCTTTCTCGGTGCCGGTCTGGCGCAGCTGCAAAGTCGAGTCGGCCGCAGCTTTCAGAAAGGCTGGCTTGAGGCTGGCGGGGATCTTGTCCAAGCCGCGTTTGCCCATGATGCAAACCATCGGGCTGAACAGGTGCTCGGTCATCCAGCAGTACTTGACGACCTCGTTAAGCTTGCTGGCCAGCACCGTACCCGAGTCGTGCTCGAAGCCATCGACCACACCGGTCTGCGCCGCCATATAGAGCTCGCCGAATGATATCGGCGTGGGGATGGCGCCCATGATCTTGAAGGTCTCGATGAACGCCGGCGTGGGCAGCACACGCAGCTTGACGTTCTTGATCTCGGCGAGCGAGCGCACCGGCTGTTTGGTGTACACGTTGCGCGCGCCGTAGTGTGCGCTCCAGGTGATGACCTGACAGCCGGTGCTTTTTTGTAGCATGTCGTTGAGTTTTGTGCCGACACCGCTGTCCAGAGCCTTTGCTACATGCTCGTAGCTGTCGAACAGATAGCCGAGGTCCAGCATGCCGAGCTGCGGCGTGACCGTGGCCCAGATTGACGAGCCTGTCAGCATCATGTCGATGGAACCGACTTTGACCTGCTGCACCACATCGCTTTCCTTGCCGAGTTGGTTGTTTGGGAAAAAATCAATTTTGATCTTGTCACCTACCGCCTTTTTAAGGTTCGCCGCCATCAGTTGCTGCCATGCGAAGTGGGCCGAATTGAGGTCAGGCAGATGTGCCGATGACATGCGTAGCGCAATGGTGGACTGGGCCTTGACCAGACCGGTGAAACCCGTTGCCATGACAGCAGAGGCTGCAGAGCTGGCCTGAACAAATCGGCGGCGTGAAAGTGATGTCATTTTTGTCTCCTGATGGTGTTTTGCTTGACGCTCGGGAATTTCGGTGTTCTTGTAGAACGATTTACTATATCGTTACACCAATGTGCTGGTCAATTAGGTTTTGCTAGGTGTATTCCTCCGTAAGCAGTTGATTCGCTAGGGATTCAAAATTGCCCACGGAGAAAACCACCCAGCACCGTCAACTTTGTCGGCCAAGTGCATGGCGTCATCAGCTTTCATTGGCCGATCATGGGCGGTGACCTCTTGAGTGCCGAACACACCCGAAGCTGAAGCCCTGAAGCCCAAGGCCTTGGCCAAGCTCGAAGCCTCGCGCTCGACTTACACCCGCTGAGGTTGGCTCAGCGCAGCTTGCGCCACAGTGTGGTGCGGCTGATGCCCAAGGCCTTGGCGCTTGCTTCGCGGTCACCACCGTGGGCGGCCAGTGTGGCTTGAACACGCCGCGCTTCATCTTGTTTGCGCAAGGTTTGCAATGAAGGCGTGCTTGCGCTGAGTGTCCTTGCGGAGACCGCTGCTGATCGATGGCCGATCACCGCCACAAGCTGGTCAGCACCAATCACCTCTCCCGCGACCAGGCAGGCCATGGCCAGGCGTTCCGCCACGTTCTCAAGCTCCCGCACATTGCCGGGCCACGTGTGCTGCCGCAGTGCCGGTAGTACCGCCTGCAGCACTTGCGCGGCCAAGTGCCCCATGCCAGCCCGGGCCAGCGCTTCGGGCACCAGGCGCGCGGCCAGCGCCTCAACATCTTCAGGCCGTTCACGCAGGGGTGGCACCACGACTTGCAAAATATGAATGCGGTAAAAAAGATCTTCGCGGAACGTGCCGGCCTTGACCATGGCCGACAGATCTCGGTGGGTGGCGGCCACCACGCGCACGTCGACCGGAATCGCATCGACGCCGCCGACCCGCGTGATTTCTTTTTCCTGCAAGGCGCGCAGCAACCTGGTTTGCAACAGCAAGGGCATTTCACCGAGTTCATCTAAAAATAAGGTGCCACCATGCGCCGCTTCAAAAAGACCGGCCTTGCCCTGCCTTCGGGCGCCCGTGAAGGCGCCTTCGTCGTAGCCAAACAGTTCTGTTTCCAGCAAGCTCTCCGGAAAGGCGCCGCAGTTGGTCGCGACGAAAGGTTGCAGGCGCCTGCGACTGGCTTGGTGAATGCCTTGGGCCACCACCTCTTTGCCGGAGCCACTTTCGCCTTCGATCAGCACCGTGGCGTCGCTGCTACGGGCCAAAATTTCACAATGCCGAACGACGGCACGCATCGAGGGTGACTCGGCGATCAGCTGGTCCAGCGTGTAACGCGCCACGAGCGAGCGTCGATGGCTGTGCGCCCGCAGCTTGCTAACCGCTTGCTCTAGGGGTTCTTGCGCGTGCAGCGTCAAGACGGCGCCGGTTTGCTGTCCAGCATCGTGCAAGGGCACGCAATCGACCAGAAGTGAACGACCGAAAAGCTCGTCGACACGGCTCAATTCGGGCGTGCCGCGTCGCAGTAACGCACCCGCGTCCAAGCTGGGCCAGAGTCGTTCTAGTGGCGCGCCGATCGCGCCTGACGCTGGTTGACCGAGCAAGCGCAACGCTGCCGGATTGATGGCGGTGATGCGGCCTGCCATGTCGATGGCGACCACACCGTCGCTGAGGTGCTTGACGACCGAGTCGAGTTGCGTCCGGCGTGATTTTTCCTCGCGCTGTGCGACCGCTATCGCCAACGCGTCCTCCATCGCGTCACGGACCGAGCCGAGCGAGTACAAAAACACCCCGGCTAGGCCCGCTTGTTCGGCCAGTTCGGCCACCATGCCGGCACCGACCACAACGTCAATGCCCAAGCCGGCCAGTTCCTGAATGCGGTGGCGCGCGTCATCGGCCGTTTCATAGGAGCGTAATTCCAAGGGGATGTCGAACAGTTCGGCAAAGTGCCGTAGCTCGGGCGAGACGGCGCGATGCAGCACGACGGCAATGCGAGTCGAAAGAGCGCGCGCATTTGACAGTGCCGTCATGAGGTCATAGCCGCCGACTTTGACCAGCACCACTGGCACCGACAAATGACTGCGCAAATAAGCCCCGTTCGCGCCCGACGCCACCACCACGTCGCAACGCTGTTGCGCGATCTGATCGCGGATGTGAAGCACAGCTTCGTCGAAAGCGCGGTGCGCCACTTCGACTTGAGCGCGCGCTTGTAGCTCCGGACCGGCCAAGCGAAAGAGGTCTGTCAGGCCGTGCCCACTGACCGCCCAGATGATGGGGCGGGCGCCATCGCGCGGCGTTGCTGACGGGGTTAAAAGTGACGTTTGTTCCATTGATATTTCAATAATGTAACGTCAGTTATTCATTTTAGAAATATCGGGTTCCGACAGGCCATCAGTTAGGATGCCTAAATTGTTATAAATCAACGTGTTAGCGCGAACCAAGTGGCGGCTGTTCAGGTGGCACATGCATTGCTAATCCTTAGGGTGGGCCAGCCCAACACTAAAACATCAGGAGACACTTCAACATGATTCATCGCCGATGCCTTGTCGCCGCTTTTTGCGCGGCCTTCACTTTTTTGGTAGGTCTGCCTACGGCCCAAGCAGCCGATCCTTTCCCCGTGCGCCCCATCAAAATTTTGATTGGCTTTGCCCCTGGCGGCAGCTCAGACACGGTGGCCCGCATCCTGGCGCCGCGCTTGTCTGAGGCGCTCAAGCAAAGCGTGATCATTGACAACCGCCCTGGTGCCGGTGGCAACATTGCCTCGGACGCCTTGGTGAAAGCCCCGGCAGATGGCTACACCATCATGCTGGGCACCATTGGTTCGCTGGCGGTGAATCAACACCTGAACAAGCTCAACTACAACCCGGTGACCGATATGGCGCCGGTGAGCCTGGCCATCGTCTTCAGCAATGTGCTGGTCGTCAATGTAAACAGCGAGATTCGGACATTTGAAGACTATGTCAGGCTGGGGCGTGTTGAGAAGTCGAAAGTGTCGTTCGGCTCTTCGGGCATCGGCAGCAGCGGCCATCTGGCCGGCGAACTACTGAAGAGTTCCGCAGGCATGAACAACCAGCACGTGGCGTATCGCGGTGGTGCGCCAGCCATGAATGATTTGCTCGGCGGCGTTTTGGCATCGATTTTCTCAAGCCCTACCGATGCGGTGCAGTTCGTTCGGGCGGGCAAACTGCGGGCCTTGGCGACCACCGGCAGCAAGCGGCTCGACGTGTTGCCGCAAGTGCCGACCGTGGCCGAGCTGGGTTACCCAGGTTTTGAGGCCATCAATTGGTACGCCTTCACGGCGCCACTGAACACACCTCCCGACGTGGTCCAACGTTTGAACGCGGCCATCGTGACGACGTTGAATGACCCCGGCGTGGCGGCGCAACTGCGCAAGTTGGGTCTGGAACCCAAGCCCAGCACACCTGAAGAAACCGGTCGCTACATTCGCGCTGAAAGTGACAAGTGGGGCGCGCTGGTGCGCAAGGTCGGACTGAAACTCGACTAAGCCGTTCACTCAAAAAACGTTAGAACTTTTCAACCCAACCAACTTCGCCCATGGACTCCACCATTGCAGAGAAAATTCTGGCCCGGCATGCCGGCGTCAGCCACGTTAAAGCCGGTGACATTGTCATTGCGCGCGTTGACTTCGCCATGGTGCACGACGCTCGTGCGCCCAACACCATCCGCATGGTCGACAAAATGACCGCCGGTCGCCCCACTGCGCTGCCTTTTGCCGACAAGACCGCGTGGGTGCTCGACCACTATTCGCCGCCGCCGAACGTGGAGGCCGCGCAAGGCCACACGGCCATGCGCCGATTTGCACGTGAACACGGCAGCGTGCTGTACGACATTGGCGACGGTATTTGCCACCAAGTGTTGCCTGAAGGCGGTCACCTCACCTGTGGCGACTTGGTGGTGGGCACCGACACCCACTCAGTCACGTACGGCGCTTTCAACGCCTTCGGCACCGGCATTGAAGGCAGCGACATCAGCGCTATTTTGACCACCGGCAAGTTGTGGTTCCGGGTGCCTGAGTCGGTCAAGGTGACGTTGAATGGACGACTGCAACCTGGCGTTTGGGCCAAGGACTTGACGCTGCACATGCTGGGTCGTTTTGGCGCGGAAGGCTTGAACTATCGGGCCATCGAATACACCGGCTCAGCGGTCAGCGCGATGGAAATTGACGACCGTATGACGCTGGCGAACCACGCTGCTGAGTTGGGTGCCAAGGCGGCACTGTTGGAAGCCGATGAAAAAACCTTCGCCTGGCTGGCCGCGCACGGCGCCCGTCCACCGCAGCCAGTGACTGCTGACGTGAATGCGATTTACGCGGACCGTTTTGAAATCGATGTATCCGCGCTGACGCCGCAAGTGGCGCGCCAGCACGCGGTCGACGACGTGGTCTCGGCCTCCGAAGTGATTGGCCAAAAAATCAATTTCGCGCTCATCGGCACCTGCACCAACGGCCGCATTGACGACATCCGCCAAGCCGCAGCGATTTTGAAAGGGCGCCGACTGGCACCGGGCGTGCGCATGATCGTGACGCCGGCCTCGAGGCAAATTTATCTGGCCGCTTTGCGCGAGGGTTTGATCGAAATTCTGACCGAAGCTGGCGCGTCTTTCGAGGCAGC
>CANFZL010000073.1 GCA_947451205.1 Comamonadaceae bacterium | reverse complement strand
TAACGGGCGATAGAAAACGGCGAAAGGCCGACTCCATAGAGTCGCCAAAAGTAGGGTCTGTGACACGAAGGTTGTTCATGATTTTTCTCCAAGTGATGGGTGGCAAGGGGGTCGTCAAATTAATGCAACATGAAAGCCGTTGCAATTACCATTAAAGGCTGCGCGTCGCAAGGGAATTGCCGTCCACCGTCCCATCACCAGGTCAGTCAAAACACTTGATGGTGTGTGAATTTGTCGCGTTCATGCGTCGTCTGGCATCCCGCACAATAAGGCGCTGCAGGCAAGGCTTCTAACCGTTGCAGATCAATCGGGTCTCCGCAATCCAGACATTTGCCGTAGTGGTGCTCGGCTATCCGGCGCTGTGCACTCATCACCTGTGACAGCTCTGCTTCCAGACGTTGTGTATTGGCATGGTCTAGTCGTGCCAATGTTTCTTCTACTGCAACGTCTTTGAAGTCTAGGACTTCGTGTCCAGCGAAGTCATCTGGTGAACTTGGTACGTGCGCCAAGGCGCGTAACTCGGCCCGTATTTCTTGCTCACGTTGGCTCAGCAACAGAGCGAAATGTGGCGCGTCTTTGATGTCATCAGTGTGCATGTGTCATCTCCCGGTTGACCTGTCAATGTCGAAGCTCCTGCATTTTTTATTTTGAGCGTCTTAGGCTAAGAGATGTTGATCTGGCGCAAACAGAATTAACGTCAGCGCGCTAAGCTGACACGCATCACACGATGAACCAAGCACAGCCAAGCCATGACCGTCCGCCACCTTGAAGCCATGTTCCAGCCGACTTCGGTCGCCCTCATCGGTGCCTCTGATCGCGAGGGCAGCTTGGGGTCAGTGGTTTTGCACAACCTCAAACTGGGCGGGTTTAAGGGGCCGATCTGGCCGGTCAATGCCAAGCATGCGTTAGTCGATGGGGAGCCAGCTTGGCCGGATGTGGGTTCATTGCCTTTCGCGCCGGACTTGGCCGTCATCTGCACACCCGCCGACAGCGTGCCTGAGCTACTGTCTGCGCTAGGACGCAAGGGCACACGCGCAGCCATTGTGCTGAGCGCTGGCCTGAAAGCCATGACCGCCAGCGGCATCACCATCGAACAAACCATGTTGGATGCCGCACGCCCACATTTGCTGCGTGTATTGGGCCCTAACTGCATTGGCGCACTGGTGACGGGTGTTGCGCTAAATGCAAGTTTTTCGCCGGGCAATGCCTTGCCGGGCAAGCTCGCTTTTGTCACGCAATCGGGCGCGCTGGCCACCGCCATGCTGGACTGGGCGAACAGCCGCAACATCGGTTTTTCGCACTTTGTCTCGCTGGGTGACAGCGCCGACGTGGACTTTGGTGACATGCTGGATTACCTCGGCAGTGACCCGGGTACGCGGGCGATTTTGATGTACGTTGAATCCATCAAAACGGCGCGCAAATTCATGTCGGCCGCACGCGCCGCAGCGCGCAACAAACCGGTGATTTTGGTCAAGGCTGGTCGTGCCCCTGCCGGGGCCAAGGCGGCGGCTTCGCACACCGGTGCGCTGGCAGGTTCTGACGTGGTTTTTGATGCGGCTGTTCAGCGCGCCGGCATGTTGCGCGTGGACACACTCGAAGCCTTGTTTGACGCTGCCGAAACGCTGTCCAATATGCAGCACACTTGGCCGTTGCGGGGCGAGCGATTGGCCTTGGTCACCAACGGCGGTGGTGCTGGTGTGTTAGCTGCCGATTCACTCTCGCTGGGCGGCGGCACGCTCGCCGAATTGAGTTCCGCCACGCTGGCCGCATTGGATGCCTGCTTGCCCGCGACGTGGTCCAAAGGCAATCCGGTGGACATCATCGGGGACGCGCCGGTCAGCCGCTATCAGGCGGCGCTGCGGGTGTTACTGGCCGCACCGGAGGTGGACGGCGTGCTCTTCATGCATGCGCCCACAGCGATTGTTTCGGCCACGCAGATCGCGTCGGCTTGTCTGCCCTTGATGCAGTCGGCCAGCAAACCGGTGCTCGCTTGTTGGCTGGGCGGCGCGGTCGTAGCGGCCGCACGGCAAGCCACGGCCGCAGCCGGTATTGCCAGCTACAACACGCCCGAACGCGCCACCGCAGCGTGGCTGCAATTGGTCCACTACAACCGCAACCAGCAAGCCTTGCAGCAACTCACCACGGCGTCCGTCCCCGACTTGCAGCCTGACCGAGCGTTTGCACAGCGCTTGATCCAGCAGGCCTTGCAAGAGGGCCGCGAATGGCTGGGCGATGCTGATTCGCAAGCCTTGCTGGCGGCCTACGGCATCCCTGTCGTTGAGACCCGAAAAACGGTGGACGTACACGCCGCCGTGTTGGCTGCTGAGGCGATGGGTTACCCGGTGGCGCTGAAAATCATCTCGCCGCAAATCATCCACAAGTCGGATGTCGGTGGCGTGGCACTCGGCTTAAGGTCTGCTGCCGAAGTCCTTACCTCAGCTAAAGCCATGCAGGCGCAGGTGACTAAGCTGCGCCCAGAGGCGGTTCTGCACGGCTTCACGGTGCAGGCAATGGCGCGTCGGCCCAGCGCTCATGAACTGATTGTGGGCATCAACACCGACCCGCTTTTTGGCCCGGTGTTGTTGCTGGGCGAGGGCGGCACATCGGTTGAATTGCACGCTAACCACGCTGTCGCTTTGCCGCCGCTCAACACCCGCTTAGCGCAAGATTTGGTGCAGCGCAGCCAACTGGTCAAACTGCTCGGTGGCTACCGCGGCAAACCTGCTGCGAACCAACCAGCCTTGCTTGACACCTTGCTGAAAGTCTCACTGTTGGCCTGCGACTTGGCGCAAGTTGCGGAACTTGATATCAATCCGCTGCTGATCGACGCCGATGGCGTGCTGGCGGTAGATTCGCGTGTGCGTATCAAAGCCAGCACCGCGCTCGACGGTTTGCATTTGGCCATTCGGCCTTACCCAGCCGCGCTGGAAGAACCCATCCACTTGGTTGGTAGAGATGTGTTGTTGCGCCCGATTCGGCCTGATGATGGCGGTCGGCTTCAGCATTTTTATGCGGATGCCACGCCGGCCGATATGCGCTTGCGATTTTTCATGATGAGGCGCGAAGTTCCTCACTCTGAATTGGCGCGCTACAGCCAGATCGATTACGACCGTGAGATGACTTTCATTGCGGTGGCTGCTACGCGCGCCGGCGAAGATCGTATGTTGGGCGAGGTGCGTGCCGTCTGCGACCCCGACAACTTTCGCGCTGAGTTCGCGATACAGGTGGCGACACGCTGGCAGGGCAGGGGCCTTGGTCGCTTGTTGCTGGACAAGTTGCTGCGCTACTTGCGGGCGCGCGGTACCAGCGAAGTGGTTGGCGAGTGCATGCTCGAAAATTTGAAACTGGCTTCACTTGCACGGCATGCAGGCTTTGATGTTAAACCCGGCAGTTCGGGCGACGTGGTGACCTTGCGCTTGCAGCTTAACCCGCCAACTTTGGACAAGACATGACCCATTTTCATCACATACTTGTGCCTGTCGATGGCAGTCCGACCTCTGACAAGGCGCTCGATGAAGCCATTCGGCTGGCCGTCTTCAGTGGCGCCAAAATCAGCCTGATCCATGTGATCGACGATCTCAGTTATGTCACCGGTTTTGAGCCGGCGACTGACTACGTTCAGCAGATGATTCCGTTGATGCGTGCGGCCGGAGAAGACCTGCTGGCGAAGGAGGGTGAGAAGGTTTTGGCCCACGGCCTGCAGCTTGACTGCGTGCTGATCGCACAAGGCCCGGGTCGCGTTTTTGAGCATGTGGCTGAACAAGCGCGTATCAGCCACGCCGACTTGATCGTGCTCGGTTCGCACGGGCGTCGTGGCGTCACGCGGATCCTGCTGGGCAGTGATGCCGAGCAAATTATTCGCCACGCACCGGTGCCGGTGCTGGTAGTCCGGGGCAAGGATGAAACGGCTTAACTTGCCAGTGAAATGATCTCTTGTCGGACATGTTGCACATGGGCTGCGCCAGCAGCCTCGGCCTCGTCTTCGCGTCCTGCCCGAACGGCCGTGGCGATTTTCCTATAGTCACCCAAGCGTATCTTTTGCAAAGTAGGAAGTCGGTGCTGCGCATAAACGATCGGCATCTGAATCGACGGGAACAGGCGCTTGAGTTCGCGGTTGCCACCCATGTCCAGCAAACAGCGGTAAAAACGCCGGCGTGCGCTGGTGAATCCGACCGAATCGTTGGCGGCATCTGCAGCCTTCAAGGCTTTCAGACTCTCACTCAACCTGAGCGTCAGGCCTGAGGCCGCAGCGCCACGCGCAGCTGCACGAGCCAACAAGCCCGTCATGCGTTCGGCCACTTCCAGCACGTCCAGCGTTTCTTGCATCGACAGGGATCGAATCACAGCGCCTTTGTGGCGCTGCAACTCCACCATGCCTTCAGCGGCTAAACGCTGCAAGGCTTCACGCACCGAATTACGCCCGACCCCAAAGTACTCGGCCAAGTCAATCTCCACCAGTCGCTGCGCCGGGACAAACTTTTGCAATTCCAAGCCGTTAACGATTCCAAAAAAGACAACATCAGAGGCGCTCACAGGGGCTTCTAGAGGGGCGATACTGAGGGCGGCAGTTGATTTTCGTTTTGTCAGATTGGCCATGATGGATGAACTCATATTGTTGATTATATTGTCCTACAATCTGAAAATTAACTTCAAGGCGGTGCAGACATATGAGCCTCAGCATGAACACAAGCATCAACGCAAGTTCGACATCGCTGTCAGGCAAGCGTGCCTTGGTCACTGGCGCATCCAGCGGCTTGGGTGCGCATTTCGCCCAATTGCTGGCCAGCCATGGGGCCGATGTGGTGCTGCTGGCTAGGCGCGTGGAAGCTCTTGAGTCCGTCGCTAAAAAGGTCCGCTTGCACGGGCATTCAGTCGCCACCATCGCCCTCGATGTCGCTGACAGTGCGTCACGCGCTCGACTCGCCGATGCCGCTGGCCCAGTGGACATTCTTATCAACAACGCCGGCATTGTGCGTGAAGGCCCTGCGCTGACGCACACTGAGAACGACTGGGACATGGTGCTGGACACCAACCTCAAGGCCATGTTTTTTGTGGCGCAGGCTTTGGCCCCTGGGATGAAGGAACGCGGTGGTGCTTGCATCGTCAATGTGGCTTCGATTTTGGGTCTTCGCCAAGCGGGTGGGGTGGTTTCCTATGCGGTCTCCAAGGCTGGTGTGATCCAGCTCACCAAGTCACTGGCGCTGGAATGGGCGCGCCACGGCATTCGTGTCAACGCGATTGCCCCCGGCTATGTTGAGACCGAATTGAATCAAGATTTTTGGCTCACAGATGCCGGCAAAGCCTTGATCAAACGGATTCCACAACGCCGCCTTGGACAGCTGTCAGACCTTGATGGTCCGATGCTTTTATTGGCGTCTGATGCGTCGCGCTACATGACTGGCGCCGTGTTGGCAGTTGATGGCGGCCATCTTGTCAGCAGTCTGTGACTGCCCAGATTCGCTCCACACATTGAACTATCAAGGACACACCATGCACACACCCAGCCCAACTGAGCGCAGCCGAAATTTGGCTGACCGTGTAGAAGCCTTTGTTCGCGAAACAGTCATCCCTTACGAAGGTGATGCCCGCTGTACTCCGCATGGCCCAACTGAAGAGTTAGTCTTGGAGCTGCGCACCAAAGCACGCGCCGCCGGTTTGATGACCCCACACATCTTGCCCGATGGCGGCCACCTGACGCAGCTTGAAACAGCGGCCGTGTTGAAGCGATCCGGTTTGTCGCCATTGGGGCCGGTGGCGGTCAACACCATGGCACCCGACGAGGGCAATATGTTCTTGCTGGGCAAGATTGGCACTGCCCAGCAGAAGCAACATTTCTTAGAACCTTTGATACGCGGTGAGGCTCGTTCTGCATTTTTCATGACCGAGCCAGCGTCCGAGGGCGGTGCCGGATCTGACCCTTCTATGCTACAAACCACGGCCGTACAAGATGGCCATGATTGGTTGATCAACGGCCGTAAGATGTTCATCACCGGTGCAAAGGGTGCGTCAGTCGGCATTGTGATGGCTCGCACTGGCAGTGCTGACAAGGCGCAAGCCACCATGTTCTTAATCGACTTGCCGAATCCGGCTGTACGTATTGAGCGCGTCCTCGACACCATGGACAGCTCTATGCCCGGCGGCCATGCGCAGGTTATTTTTGATCAGCTTCGGGTGCCCGACAGTCAGGTGCTGGGCGCTGCTCACGAAGGTTTTCGTTACGCACAAATTCGTCTTTCCCCAGCGCGCTTGTCACACTGCATGCGCTGGCACGGTGCCGCCACACGTGCACATGAAATTGCCGTGGGTTACGCGACCACGCGCAAGGCCTTTGGGAAATTGCTGGTCGACCACGAAGGCGTTGGCTTCATGTTGGCTGATAACGAGATCGACTTGCAGCAATCGGCCTTGATGATTGACTGGTGTGCCGGCGTTTTGGACGGAGGATCGCAAGCCACCACCGAAAGCTCGATGACCAAAGTGGCTGTGTCTGACGCTTTGTTTCGGGTGGCTGACCGTTGTGTTCAGGTCATGGGCGGTAGCGGTGTTTTGCGCGACAGTATTGTTGAGCAAGTCTTTCGTGAAATTCGTGCCTTCCGCATTTACGACGGTCCGACTGAAGTTCACAAATGGTCTCTCGCCAAAAAAATCAAGCGTGAGGCATTGACAAAGGTGACAGTATGAGCACCCCTGTTGATTCAGCCGACACCATGCCTGTTCGCGAGCAACACCGGATTGACGAGATGGCGTTGACCCGCTGGATGATGGACAACGTCGCCGGTTTTCAGGGGCCGTTGCTGGTCGACCAGTTCAAAGGGGGGCAGTCGAACCCGACTTACCGCCTGCGAACACCTGAGCGTTCCTACGTTCTGCGTAGAAAACCGCCGGGTATTCTGCTCAAAGGCGCACACGCCGTAGAACGTGAGGCGAGGGTGATGGCGGCTCTCGGTTCTGTTGATTTTCCGGTGCCCAAGATTCATGGCTTGTGTACGGACGACACGGTGCTTGGCAGTTGGTTCTTTGTGATGGACATGGTGGACGGACGCATCTTTTGGGACGCTAGTTTTGCGGACGTTCCACCATCAGAGCGTGCAGATTACCTGGATGCCATGAACGCCACGCTGGCGACGCTGCACGCCATTTCGCCCGAATCCATTGGCCTTGCAGACTATGGGCGCAGCGGTGCTTATGTGTCTAGGCAGATTGCGCGTTGGTCGCAACAGTACCTCGACGATGAGCTTGCTGGCCGACATCCCGCCATGGACAAGTTGGTGGCCTGGTTGCCGGCGCATATTCCCGAGGCGGACGAAACTGCCATCACCCATGGCGATTTTCGTGCTGACAACATGATTTTCCATCCGACTGAGCCGAGGGTCTTGGCTGTGCTTGACTGGGAGTTGTCGACACTAGGCCATCCATTGGCCGACTTTGCTTACAACGCCATGATGTACCGCATGCCACCCGATATCTTGGGCGGCATTCGCGGGCTTGATTTGAAGGCCCAAGGCCTGCAAGATGAAGCGGCTTATGTGGCTGCTTATTGCCGCCGAACGTGTCGTACCGGCATGCCCGATCTTGATTTCTACATCGCCTTCAACATGTTTCGTTTTGCGGCGATTCTCCACGGCATTCGTGGTCGGGTGAAACGCGGCACTGCGACGAGTGCTGATGCGCTAGCCATGGGCGAGCGATACATGCGCGTGGCGGATATTGCTTGGGAGCAGGTTGAGGCCATTCAAGCCCGTTGAGCTGCTTTTTCGTCTAAGTTAATTTCAGTCTCTGCGACTGCAATCACTCCATATCTTACTTAACATAATATACATCGTGGAATATTTTATAGGTTTGTAGGTGGACAAAAACGAACTGCCAAAAAACCGGAAGTCTAAGTACATACCCTTATAAAAGGCAAGAATCAATGAAGCACTCACACTGAAGACCATTGCAAGCATGGGCCAGCGCAACCAGGGCTCTTCATGAAAAGCAACACCGTTCTTTGCAGGATTACTGATCACCAGTGACCCGCAGGTTGCCGTGGCTGGACGGCGGATGCGGGTGCCGTCAGGAGTCTGATAGCGTCAGGTCGACTGGCACGCTGTGCAAAATCGAGCGCCGACAAACCTGGTTTGTTTTTTTGCAGCGCCTGAGCGCCTTCATCCAGCAGCAGTTTCACGGCGGCGCCATTGCCGTACTGTGCCGCCATCATGAGTGGCGTGGTGCCGTTGGGTGACTCAGCGTCGACAAAAGCGTTGTTGTCCAGCAGCAAACGCATCATCTCAACGTGCCCTTTGGTGGCAGCGTAATGCAGCGGAGTCCAACCGGTTTTGTTGACGTCCGCATCTTTCGCGATAAGCTTTTTAGCCAGTGCCAAATGGCCGTTCAAAGCGGCGTACATGAGCGGGCTTTCGTCCTGGGCATTCAGAAAATTCACGTCGATGCCGGGTGCGTCTAGCAAGGCATCGGCGGCTTTCAAGGCCGAGTCAGCCAGCGCCATGCTCAAGCCGTGGCGAGCCTGCGGGTCGATGGTGTTGGGGTCAAAGCCGCGTTGAACCAAAGCGTGGATGGTTCGTGCGTCGTCGCGTTGAATGGCTGTGAAAAAGTCGTCGTAGGAGCCTGCATGTGCGAAAGAAAATACAATAAAAACATGGCTTAATAGCGATAACTTAAAGTAATTAATTAAGTTAACAGCGGCGCGAATTGTCATGGTTTATGAGACCATGACACCGGTGAACAGGCGCTCAAAGTTGCGGCTGGTGGCCTCAGCGACGGACTCGACACTCACACCGCGAACCTGTGCAATTTGCTGTGCGACCAAGGGCACATACGACGGGTTGTTGGTTTTGCCACGGTGCGGCATGGGCGCTAAGTAAGGGCTGTCGGTCTCGATCAGCATTCGATCCATCGGCACAAAAGCTGCCACTTCACGCAAGTCGGCAGCGGTTTTAAAAGTCAAAATGCCCGAAAAAGAGATGTAAAAACCCAGATCCAGCGCCGCCCGAGCGACGGCCTGGCTTTCAGTGAAGCAATGAAACACGCCGCCCGCGCTGCCCAAGCTGGCGTCTTCGCCCTCTTCTTTCAAAATGGCGAGCGTGTCGTCGGAAGCGTTGCGGGTGTGAATGATCAGCGGTTTGCCGGTTTGCCGCGCGGCGCAAATATGCACCCTGAAGCGCGCACGCTGCCAAGCCATGTCAGCCACGGTGCGCTCGCCCAAGCGGAAATAGTCCAGCCCGGTTTCACCGATACCAACGACTTTGGGCCGCGCGGCCCGAAGCAAAAGATCATCCAGGCTTGGTTCGGTCACGCCTTCGTTGTCTGGATGAACGCCGACACTGCACCAAAAATTGTCGTACCCAACGGCCAAGGCATGAACGTCGTCAAACTCTTCCAGCGTGGTGCAAATGACGAGCGCCCGATCGACTTGGGCCGCTTGCATGGCTTCACGGATTTGCGGCAGCTGGTCCTTGAGCACTGGGTAAACGAGGTGGCAATGGGAGTCGGTGAACATGGAAATCAGGTGTGAATAAGGATGAAAAAATCGGCGGCTGTTAAGTGGTAACCAACTGGTACTTAACGGGTCGTCAGTGCCTGCTTGGCACGGCTGACCAAGGCTTCGAGCATGAGGCCGGGGTTGTACGGATGTTCCACCGTGCGGGCAGTGGCGGCTAGTTCTTTAGACCAAGCGGCCAGCGCAAAAATGCTCGCCGGGCTGCCAAGGCTTTGAGTTTCCACCCCCGGTGGACGCGCGGGCAAAGGGAGATCAGTCAAGCTGAAAAAGCGCGGTTGGGCGCCAACTTTGACGGCCCAGACGTCATAGCAAATCTTTTGCAAAGCATCCACAACCAGTGCAGGCGACCAGCCGGTCAAAGCACCGACATCACCGCGTGCCATGGCTTTGGGCAGTGCCTGCCAGTCACGGGCGGCTTCATCAGGCGCGCCACCTTGGACCCAAGTTAGCGCATCTGCCGGCCGGCCACCGGCAGCTGCAAGCAACACACGCAAGTCCTCGAGCTGAGGTGGCGGTGGTTTGGCGCGACCGGCTTTGGCGCTCTTGGGGGCTTTAACACCCTCCTCGTCTTGCGCATCAGCCAGCCCATCCATGGCGCTTTGGCTCTGCAACCAAGCCAAACTTTCTTCAAACCCCGGCCAACGCATGGTGTGGCTCTGGCAGCGGCTGCGAATGGTCGGCAGCAACTGCTGCGCCGACTCGGTGGCCAAGATGAACTTGACCTCGCCCGGTGGTTCTTCAAGCGTTTTCAGCAAGGTGTTGGCGGTGATGCCGTTCATGCGCTCAGCCGGGAACACCAACACGACTTTGGTGTGGCCGCGCGAACGGGTGAGCTGGGAGAAGGTCACGACATTGCGGGCTGCATCGACCTTGATTTCTTTGCTGGGTTTGCGCTTTTTATTGTCCAGTTCTTCTTGGGTTTTCTGGTCAAGCGGCCATCCTAGGCTAAGCGACAAGGTCTCGGGAATCAGCATGCGCAAATCTGCGTGGGTATGCACGTCCACGGCGTGGCAACTACCGCAATGGCCGCAAGCGCCCTGTGGGGTGGGCGCTTCACACAGCCAAGCCCGCGCCAGCGCCAGCGCCAAGTCAAATTGACCCAGACCTGAGGGGCCGCTCAACAGCCAAGCGTGACCGCGTTGGCTCAGCAGGCTTTCGAGCTGGACTTGCAACCAGGGTGCCAGTTGGCTGCGCTCAGCCAGGGGGTTGGTATCATTCATACCAGCCAGCCTTTGGTTACAAAAACAGCGTGCACATCGTCCCAAACGGCCTGCGAAGTTTGTCCGCCGTTGATGCGCGCAAAGCGCCCCGGCTCACCGATCAAACGGCGGGCGTAGCCATCGGCGACACGGCGGAAAAACTCCACCGGTTGCGACTCGAACTTGTCGGGCACACGGGCCCCAGCGAGTCGCTTGGCGGCTTCTT
>CANFZL010000072.1 GCA_947451205.1 Comamonadaceae bacterium | reverse complement strand
GGCGGCAAGTTCACCGACCAAGTCTTCAGCACCATGAAGGAAAAAGACATCCAGCGCATTGAAGGGCCGTATGGCAGTTTCTTCTTGCGTGAAGACAGCGCCAAACCAATGGTGCTGCTGGCTTCGGGCACGGGCTTCGCGCCAATCAAGGCGCTGATTGAGCACATGCAGCACAAGAACATCCAACGGCCTGCCGTGCTGTACTGGGGCGGCCGCCGGCCCAGCGATTTGTACATGAACGACTGGGTCGTGGCGCGACTGGCAGAGATGCCGCAACTGCGTTATGTGCCGGTGGTGTCCAACGCCCTGCCTGAAGACAACTGGACTGGCCGAACAGGCTTTGTGCACCAAGCCGTGCTGCAAGACTTTCCAGACTTGTCGGGGCATCAGGTCTACGCCTGCGGTGCACCCATCGTGGTTGACTCAGCCAAGGCCGATTACACCCAACTGGCTGGCTTGCCTGAAGAAGAGTTTTTTGCCGACTCCTTCACGACGGAAGCGGACAAGGCTAAGGCTTTGGCTTAACCGTTGGCTTGATCGCTGACTCGCTCGCGCGCCCAAAGAGACAAACGATGATGACAATCAAAAAATCGATGTTGGCGCAAGCCATACGCCTCTCACCTGTGCGGCGCGTTTTGGCTGCCAGCTGCATCGCCGTGCTGGCGCTGGGTGGCCAAAGTGCTCTGGCGCAGACCAAAGTCATGCGCATCATCGTGCCTTACGCGCCGGGCGGGCCGATCGATGTGACCGCACGCCTGATGGCCGAACGCGTGAAGGATTCACTAGGCACGGTCATCATTGAAAACCGGCCGGGCGCTGGTGGCAACATCGGTGTCGACGCGATTGCCAAGGCCGCCCCTGACGGCCTGACCATCGGCATCGCGGCCGTCGCCACCCACGCCATCAATCCGTGGCTTTACAGCAAGATGCCGTACAACGCCGCCACTGATTTCGCGCCCATCACGCAGATGCTGCGCGTGCCGAACGTGCTGGTCATCAACGCCGACACGGCGCGCCGCCTGAACATCAACACGCTGGCGGATTTGATTCGCTACGCCAAGGCGAATCCGGCCAAGCTGAATTACGGCAGCGGCGGCAACGGCAGTGCAGGCCATCTGGCAGGTGAAATGTTCAAGAGAGAAGCCGGCATTTTTGCGCTGCACATTCCGTACAACGGCGGCAACCCGGCTCAACTGGCTTTGCTCAGCGGTCAGGTGGATTTCAACTTAGACAACCTCGCTACAGCCTCGGCCAACATCAAAGCCGGCAAGCTCAAAGCGTTGGCCGTGACCACTGCCAAACGCAGCGCCGCCCTGCCCGACATTCCGGCGATCGCGGAAACACTCAAAGGTTTTGAAATCGACACCTGGTGGGGTCTGGTCGCGCCAGCCGGCACGCCGCCCGATGTGATCGCCAAGCTGAATCAAGCGTTTGTGGCTGCCCTGAATTCACCAGAAACCAAAACCCGCTTTGCCAGCCTGATGGCCGAGCCCGTGGCCAACACGCCTGAGCAGTTCGCCGACTTCATGAAGAAAGAATTGGCGAAATACGAACGCGTGGTGAAGGCCTCTGGCGCGCGGGTGGACTGAGCCTCACTATTCGCCCAAATAAGCCGCCCGAACCCGCGGGTCTGTCAGCAAGTCTTTGGCTTGCCCTGTCATGGTCACCATGCCCGACTCCATCACGTAGCCACGGTCGGCAATGCCCAGCGCACGGCTGGCGTTTTGCTCGACCAGCAAGATGGTCACGCCCCGCGCAGAGACATCGCGGATGACCTCAAAAATCTTGTCGACCATGATCGGCGACAGGCCCATGGACGGTTCGTCCAGCAGCAACAACTTGGGGCGGCTCATCAACGCGCGCCCCATGGCGAGCATCTGTTGCTCACCACCTGACATGGTTCCGGCCAGCTGATCTTTGCGCTCTTTCAGTCTGGGGAAAATTCCAAAGACCATCTCAATGTCGTTGGCGATCTCGGCCTTGTCGTTGCGGATGTAGGCGCCCATTTGCAGATTTTCTGAGATAGACATGCGCGCAAAAACACCGCGCCCCTCGGGCACCATCGCCAAGCCATCCCGCACCAAATCCCACGAACCTTTGCCTTGGATGCTTTGGCCCAGATATTCAATGTCGCCATCGGCCGCTGGCAGCATGCCGGTGATGGCCTTCATGGTGGTGGTTTTGCCGGCGCCGTTGGAGCCGATCAAGGTCACCAACTCCCCTTCCTTGACTTCAAAGTCGACACCCTTGACCGCCTTGATGCCGCCGTAAGCGACCTTCAGGCCGCTGACTTTGAGGAGTGTGTTTGCTATTTTTGTTGCCACGTTCAGCGCCCTTCAGTGGCCGGTGCCCAAATAGGCAGTGATGACTTTTTCGTTTTTTTGCACGTCAGCCGGCACGCCCTCAGCGATCTGTTTGCCGTAGTCGAGCACCGTCACGCGGTCGCACAAACCCATCACCAACTTGACGTCGTGTTCGATCAACAAGATGGTGCGCTGGTCTTTGCGGATCTGGTCGATGAGTTCACGCAGCTGCACTTTTTCAGTCGCGTTCATGCCGGCGGCAGGTTCATCCAAGGCGATCAGCTGCGGGTCGGTGGCCAAGGCGCGCGCAATCTCCAACCGGCGCTGGTCGCCGTAGCTCAGCGTGCGCGCTTTGAAGCCAGCGTATTGAGCAATGCCAACGTACTCGAGCAACTCGTGCGAGCGCTTGGCAATTGCCTTTTCTTCGGCCTTGAAACCGGGCGTTTGAAAGATCGCACCGATCAAGCCCGAATGGGTGCGAACATGCCGGCCGACCATGACATTTTCGAGCGCCGTCATCTCGGCAAACAAGCGAATGTTCTGGAAAGTTCGGGCGATGCCCGCCTTGGCGACTTCATGCACGGCGCTGGGTTTGTAGGGCTTGCCGGCCAGCTCAAACGTGCCGCTGTCGGGCGTGTACAAACCGGTCAGCACGTTGAAGAAAGTGGTCTTCCCGGCACCGTTGGGGCCAATCAGTCCATACACTTGCCCGCGTTCGATGTGGATGCCGACATCCGACAACGCTTGCAAGCCGCCGAAGCGCTTTGACACCCCGCTAACTTTGAGAATGGTTTCACTCATCTCCATCGTCCTTAAGGTGCCGGTTTGCTAAGGGACTTACCGTGCTCGGGCGCTGGCCACAGGCCGCGTGGCCGCATCAACATGATGCCGATCATGGCCAGCGCAATCAGCAATTGCCGCAAAATAGCGGCATCAAGCCGGCCGCCCGTCATGGCCTGCAGCGGCCCGGCCACATGACGCAATACTTCAGGCAAAGCGGCCAACAACAAAGCGCCCACGATGACGCCTGGCAAATGGCCGATACCGCCCAAAACCACCATGGCAACGATCATCACCGACTCCATCAGGCTGAAAGATTCCGGTGAGACAAAACCTTGGAACGCCGCAAACATGGCGCCTGAGACACCGCCAAATGTTGCGCCCATGCCAAATGCCAGCAGCTTGAGATTGCGGGTGTTGATGCCCATCGCCTTGGCCGCAATTTCGTCTTCACGCACGGCCATCCAAGCACGGCCGATACGGGAATTTTCCATGCGATGGCAGACCACCACCGAGACAATCACCAGCGCCAAAAAGAAGTAGTAATACAGCGACACCGAGGCGATCTCAAAACCAAAAACATCCAAAGGCCGGTTCAGCGGGACGCCGAAAAAAGTGACGCCGTCAATTTGGCTGATGCCTTTCGGTCCGTTGGTCAGGTTGATCGGTCGGTCCAGATTGTTGAGAAACACGCGGATGATCTCGCCGAAACCCAGCGTCACGATGGCCAAGTAGTCGCCGCGCAATTTCAGCGTCGGCGCACCCAGCAGCAAACCAAACAAACCCGCCAGCGCCGCCGCCATCGGAATCGTCAGCCAAATAGGCAGGTGCAAGCCGTTCGGGAAAGCCTGCGCAATGGCAGGAAAAGCCTCCGCCAAATGCGGCGAGCCCAGCAACGCAAAGAGATAAGCGCCGACCGCGAAAAACGCGACGTAGCCCAGATCCAGCAAGCCCGCGTAGCCCACCACAATGTTCAGGCCCAAGGCCAGCAGCACATAGAGCAGCGCCATGTCCAAGATGCGCACCCAGGCGTTGCCGCCCTGCTGCAACAGCAGCGGCAACACCAGCATGGCGAGCGCGGCGAGTAGGAAAGAAAGCAGTCGGTGTTTTTTCATGGGGTGCTTTGACTGTGACTCCAGGTGACTCAGGCTCGATCCGCCACCCGCTCACCAAGCAGACCTTGCGGCCTGAAGGTGAGCACAGCTATCAGCACGATGAAGGCAAAAATATCGGAGTACTGACTTCCCAACACACCGCCTGTGAGTGGGCCGATGTAGCCCGCGCCAATCGACTCGATCAGCCCCAGCAAGATGCCGCCTAAGACCGCGCCACCGAGATTGCCTATGCCGCCAAAGACAGCGGCAGTGAAGGCCTTCAAGCCGGGTAAAAAACCCATGGTGTGCTGCGCGGTGCCGTAGTTAGAGGCGTACATGACGCCGGCCAATGCCGCGAGAATCGCGCCGATGACAAAGGTCGCCGAAATCACGGTGTCAGGCCGCACGCCCATCAGGCCGGCGACGCGGGGGTTCTCGGCTGTGGCCCGCATGGCCCGACCCAGTCGCGTGTAGTTGACCACGTACATCAAGATCGAGAGCGACACCGCAGTCGCGCCCAGAATGAAAATTTGGGTGACGGTGATGACTGCACCGCCCACATGCAAAGGTTCGGCGGGCAGCAGTGTCGGGAACGACTTGTAGTTGGGCTTCCAGATCATCATGGCCAGCGTTTGCAGCAAGATCGACATGCCAATGGCCGTGATGAGCGGCGCCAGTCTGGGCGAGTTACGCAGAGGCCGGTAAGCGATTTTTTCAATAGCGAAGTTCAGCGTGCCGCAGACGATGAAGGCGATCAGCAGCGAGATCAGCAAGATCAGCCAACCCGGCGTGCCGGGCAAGGCTTCTTGCATCCAGACGATGATGGTCCAACTGGTGAGCGCGCCGACCATCAGCACCTCGCCATGCGCAAAATTGATCAAGTTGATGACGCCGTACACCATGGTGTAACCCAAGGCGATCAAGGCGTACATGCTGCCTAGCACCAGACCATTGATGATCTGCTGAAGAAAGATCTCCATCGCGTGGCTCCGATATGTTCAGGTAACAGGCGGCTTAGGTTGCAATTTGGCAGCCGCATCCAGCGCACGCAAATGCGCCAGCTTGTCCGCGATCTTCGTCTCCAGACCGCGCGCCACTGGCAGATACCAGTCCGGTTCTGGCATGCCGTCTGGCAAATAACTTTCGCCAGCGGCATAGGCTTCGGGCTCGTCATGAGCATAGCGGTATTGACGACCGTGCCCAAGATCTTTCATCAACTTGGTGGGCGCGTTGCGCAGGTGGTTGGGCACTTCGCGCG
The DNA here is from genome assembly GCA_947451205.1 of Comamonadaceae bacterium. Lineage (GTDB taxonomy): Bacteria > Pseudomonadota > Gammaproteobacteria > Burkholderiales > Burkholderiaceae_C > Polaromonas. The sequence continues at coordinate 5,495 of CANFZL010000072.1, read as the reverse complement.
AACGGTCAGATTGGATGAAGGCCTTGGCCTGCTTATAGGCCATGTAGCCGGCATTGCTCTTGGGGGCCATGGCCAAATAAATCACGGCTTGGGCGATGGCGAGATCACCTTCGGGCGAACCCAGCCGCTCGAAGGTAGCGGCTGCATCGTTAGCGATTTGCATGGCCCGCGGGTCGGCCAAGCCGATGTCTTCCCAAGCCATCCGCACCACTCGGCGCGACAAATAACGCGCGTCTGCGCCGCCATCGAGCATACGGCACAGCCAGTACAGCGCGGCGTCCGGGTGCGAGCCGCGGACTGATTTGTGCAGCGCTGAAATTTGGTCGTAAAAGTTGTCGCCGCCTTTGTCGAATCGGCGCGCATTCAGGGTCAGCGCATTCTGCAAAAATTCGGCATCAATGCGTGTGACGCCCGCTACTGCCGCCGCGCTGGCCGACTGCTCCAGCAGATTCAATAGGCGACGGGCATCACCATCGGCGTAACCCACCAGCGTATTAACGGCAGTGTCGTCAAGCTCAAGGTCTGGCAGCTCACTGGTTTGGGCGCGGCGCACCAGCGACTGCAATTCGTCGTCACTGAGCACTTGCAGCACATACACCTGCGCCCGCGAGAGCAAGGCAGAGTTGACCTCGAAAGATGGATTTTCAGTCGTCGCGCCAATGAACACCACCAAGCCCGACTCCACAAAGGGCAGCAAGCCATCTTGCTGGCTCTTGTTGAAGCGGTGAATCTCATCGACGAACAAGATCGTCTTGCGGCCGAGTGCGAGGTTTTGCTGGGCCTGCTCCATCGAAGCCCGGATGTCTTTGACGCCAGAAAAAACGGCAGACAGTGCGATGAATTCATAACCGAAGGCACTGGCGGTAAGTCGCGCCAGCGTGGTTTTTCCAACACCGGGCGGGCCCCACAAAATCATTGAGTGCGGCTTGCCAGATTCAAACGCCAAACGCAGCGGCTTGCCCGGGCCAATCAGGTGCGATTGACCCACCACCTCGTCCAAACTTTTAGGGCGCAAGGCTTCTGCCAGCGGCGCTACAGGAGCCTTGTCAAACAGGTCGACCATGTGCTTTGGTTTATTGACGCAGCACGTCAGCGCCGGCGGGCGGCTTGAACTGGAAATGGCTGGGGCTGAAAGTTGGATTGGCTTCGAAGCGAGAGAAAGTCATCACGGAACGTTGACCAAAACTGTCGAGAATGTCCAATGACGCCAACTCACTGCCCTGCGCTGTTACACGAAAACCAACGCTGATGTTTTGCACCTGTCCGTCGCGCGTTTTCGGGGTCGCCATGACCCACTGCAAGCCGGCTTTTTCAGGCAAGGCGCTGAGTGTGAAGTCAGCCTGCAGACCTTTCAGATTGGCCGCAGCAGCGATCACCGCAGCCGGCGTGCCATTGAGGACCTGCGCCAGTTTGCGTGCGGTCACCTGGTTCAAATCGACGTCGTGCAGCCATAGCGTTTCACCATCGGCGACGATGGTTTGCTCAAACGGTTTTTGATAGAAAAACCGGAACCGATTGGGCCGCGAAAACTCAAACGTGCCGCTTGATTTTTTGACTCTCGGGGCCTCGCCTGTGCGCGCGGGTGAAGTCACTGTCTGAACGAAGTCTGCGCGCCCGCTGCGGGTTTCGCTGACGAATCTTTCCAGGCTGTCCATGCCGCTATTCGTCACGGTCTGCGCTGAAGCGCTTACCGAGATAGTCATCAAAAGCGTCGCCAACAAGCCGGCTAAAAGCGCACACGGCGAGGAAAAAGATCTGGCTTTAAAAATAGCAAGTGTATGTTTCGGCATGGGTTTATTCGGCTCTTGCAGGGACCAGAATTTCGCGCTGACCGCTGCCAGACATGGTGCTGACCAAGCCTGATTTTTCCATTTCTTCCAGCATGCGTGCGGCGCGGTTATAGCCAATTTTCAGGTGGCGCTGCACCAGTGAAATCGACGCCTTGCGGTTCTTCAGCACGATCTCCACCGCTTGGTCGTACATTGGGTCCTTCTCGCCAGCAGGGTCACCAGCACCCATAGCATCACCCTCGCCATCGACAGTACCGCCTTCGAGCACGCCATCGATGTAATTGGGTTCGCCCTGTTGCTTGAGATAAGCCACCACGCGGTGGACTTCCTCGTCGCTGACAAAAGCGCCATGCACGCGGATCGGGAAACCCGTGCCGCTGGGCATGTACAGCATGTCACCCATGCCCAGCAAGGCTTCGGCACCCATCTGGTCAAGGATGGTCCGGCTGTCGATTTTGCTGGAGACCTGAAAGCTCAAACGTGTCGGGATGTTGGCCTTGATCAGACCGGTGATGACGTCCACGCTCGGGCGCTGTGTAGCCAGCACCAAGTGGATGCCAGCGGCACGGGCCTTTTGCGCCAGCCTGGCGATCAACTCTTCGATCTTTTTGCCGACCACCATCATCAAGTCGGCCAGCTCGTCAATCACCACCACGATGAACGGCAAGCGCTCAAGGGGTTCGGGCTGCTCGGGCGTCAGGCTGAAGGGGTTGTAAATAAACTCTTCGCGCTCAGCAGCTTCGTCAATCTTGACGTTGTAGCCGGCCAGATTACGCACGCCGAGCTTGCTCATCAATTTATATCGACGCTCCATTTCAGCAACGCACCAGTTCAGACCGTGAGCCGCTTGCCGCATGTCCGTGACCACCGGCGCCAGCAGGTGCGGAATGCCTTCGTAAACGCTCATCTCAAGCATCTTCGGATCGATCAACAGCAAGCGCACATCGCGCGCATCGGCCTTGTACAACAGGCTCAAAATCATCGCGTTGATGCCCACCGACTTGCCGGAACCCGTGGTCCCGGCCACTAAGCAGTGCGGCATTTTGGCTAGATCGGCCACCACGGCGTTGCCGCCAATGTCTTTGCCCAGACCGATCGTCAAAAGAGACTTCGCTTCGTGGTAAGTTTTTGAGCCGAGAATTTCACTCAACTTGATCGACTGCCGCTTGGCGTTGGGCAGTTCCAGAGCCATGAAGTTTTTGCCCGGAATGGTCTCGATCACGCGGATAGAGACCAGGCTCAGCGCACGCGCCAAATCTTTGGCGAGGTTGACCACCTGCGAGCCTTTGACGCCGGTGGCCGGCTCAATTTCATAGCGGGTGATCACCGGGCCTGGCGCAGCCGCCACCACGCGTACCTCCACGCCGAAGTCCTTGAGCTTTTTCTCAATCAAACGCGAGGTCATTTCAAGCGTTTCTTGCGCCACGCTTTCTTGGCGCAGCAGCGCCCCGTCAAGCAAGTCAACTTGCGGCAGCTTGGAATCCAGCATATCCGTGAAGAGCGGCTTTTGACGTTCTTTGGCCACCCGCTCGCTCTTCGGAATATCGACAAGAGTAGGCTCGATCAGCACAGCAACAGGATAATGCTCCTCGATTTCAATGCGCTCGTCGTGCAAGACCTCTTCGCGCTCACGTGTGGCAGCGCGACCCACCGCCAAATCCTCAGCAAGTTCGCGCTTCTCACGGCGTGAATCTAGGAGTTCATCAATCCAGGCGCCAATGCGTTGCGCCGTGTTGGCCCACGAAAAGCCAAAAACTTCAGACACACTGATGACGCCCAGCGCAATCCAAATCAAACCGGAACCGGTGAAGCCCAGGTACTTGACGCTGACAGGACCGGCCAAATAACCCAGCACACCACCGGCATGGCCCGGCAAGGCCAGCTCAAAACGATACAAACGCGACCACTCTAGCGCACTGCTAGCCAGCAACAGAAGCGCAAAACAGGCCCAGAATTTGACACGATCCGAGGCAGAGACGTTGATGTTAGACAGAGGCTCGCCGCGCAACCAGCGGGCCAGAGACACCAACCATGCGCGGACACCCACGGCGAGCGTCCAACAAACAGAAAAACCCAGCAAAAAGTAACTTCCGTCGGCCAGCCAAGCACCGAAGCGCCCGCCCCAGTTGCGGGCGATCACGGTTGCCGCGTTGGTGCCAACCACACCGGTCGTAGACCAAGCCACATCGGTCAATCTGTAGCTGATCAAAGCGGCTAGCCAAAAAACCAAAGTTAGCAAGCCGAGAACCAAGCCCAACTCTTGGGCGAAGCGACCAACACCGGGCGCCTCTGTGGGGGGCAAGGTATTGCGCGAATTCAATGTGTCAAGTGTGTATGTCATGGATCACCTGAGAGCTTACCGCAGTTGGATGCGCCCTTTGTTGGATGCCTCCATAGATCGGCTTGAAGGCTGTGATGGGCAATACCCGCTCAATGCGATGGTTGTCCCGAGTTCTTACAATGGTTTTTTTATCAGCCCTGAACAGATTTTTCATGACGAAACATTCCAAAGTCCTTATTCTTGGCTCCGGCCCGGCCGGCTACACCGCAGCGGTGTACGCAGCGCGGGCCAACCTCAACCCGGTGTTGGTCACAGGCATCGCCCAAGGTGGTCAGCTCATGACGACCACCGACGTCGACAACTGGCCCGCAGATCCACTGGGCGTTCAAGGCCCCGAATTGATGCAACGCTTCTTGGAGCATGCCGAACGCTTCAAGACAGAAATTTTGTTTGACCACATCAACAAGGTCGACTTCAGCCAACGGCCCTTCACCCTGATTGGCGACAGCGGCACCTACACCTGCGATTCACTGATTCTGGCCACCGGCGCGTCAGCCAAGTACCTTGGCTTGGAGTCAGAAACAGCTTTCATGGGCCGCGGTGTGTCGGGCTGCGCCACCTGCGACGGTTTTTTCTACCGCGAGCAAGCAGTTTGCGTTGTCGGCGGCGGCAACACCGCCGTTGAAGAAGCGCTGTATTTGTCGAACATTGCGAGCAAGGTTTACCTGGTGCATCGCCGCGACAAGTTCAAGGCCGAAGCCATTCTGATTGACAAACTGCACGAGAAAGTCGCTGCGGGCAAGATCGTCCTGAAAACCCACCGCACGCTGCAACAAGTTCTAGGCGATGCCGCCGGCGTGAATGGCGTTCGCTTGCAAAACACAGAAGACAGCTGCACTGAAGACCTAGCGCTGCAAGGCTGCTTCATTGCCATTGGCCACCACCCCAATACCGACATTTTTGAAGGTCAGCTGGACATGAAAGACGGTTACATCATCACGCGCGGCGGCCTGCAAGGCTTTGCCACCATGACCAGTGTGCCGGGTATTTTTGCTGCTGGCGACGTGCAGGATCATGTTTACCGTCAAGCGATCACTAGCGCCGGCACAGGCTGCATGGCGGCACTTGATGCGCAACGCTTCCTTGAACAAAACGATTGAGAAAATTCCGAAAAAGCCCTCTGACTGCGCAGCGCAAAGAAGGCGGCTTCTCAGACCTCACATTTCAGGCTATACTCGTTGGCTTGGCTGAGTCCTCATGGTGACCATGGGGCCGGCATCCGAATTACATTTTTTTATACGGAGAGTGCTCATGGCACGCGTCTGTCAGGTTACGGGCAAAGGCCCGATGGTGGGAAACAACGTTTCTCACGCTAACAACAAAACCAAACGTCGGTTCTTGCCTAATCTGCAATACCGTCGTTT
>CANFZL010000071.1 GCA_947451205.1 Comamonadaceae bacterium | reverse complement strand
TCCACGCCTTGTGCTTGCATGCGTTCATTGAGATCAGGCGAACTCAACGCCGTCCGAATGGCTTTGGCGAGCTTGGCCAGGACCGGCGCTGGTGTGCCTTTGGGCGCAGAAATACCAAACAGGTTGTTCGCTTCAAAGCCCTTGACACCACTTTCATCGACTGTGGGCACATTCGGCAGCAGGCTGATGCGCTTGCTTGAGGCCACCGCCAACACACGCAACTTGCCCGACTTCACATGAGGCATGGAGGCCGGAATGCTGTCGAACATCATGTTAGAAATGCCAGACATCAAGTCCGGCAAAGCCTGCGAACTTCCTTTGTAAGGCACGTGCACCAAGTCAAGACCCACAGTCGTCATGAACACCTCTGACTCGAGGTGTGACAAAGTGCCCGCCCCCTGTGAAGCGAAGTTGTATTTACCGGGTGAGGCCTTGAACAAACTGATCAACTGACCGACGTTTTGAACGGGCAATGAGGCCGGTACGACCAGCATGTGCGGGACGGTTGCGATGCCGGCGACGGGAATGAAGTCTTTGATCAGATGCACCGGCTTGGGCGAGTAAGCCGCAGCGGCAATGGCCACGTTGGTGACGGCGGCCAAGTAGAGCGTGTAACCATCGGGCGCGGCCTTGGCCGCATACGTCAGGCCGATGATGCCGCCCCCGCCGGGCTTGTTCTCAACGATCACGTTTTGGCCCAGGGCCTCCGACATTTTTTGGCCAATCGCGCGCGCCAAAATATCTGATGCCCCGGCTGGCGGAAAGGACAACACGAGCTGGATACTGCGTTCAGGGTACTCCGCATGCGCCGAGTTGCCGATGCTGGCTGCAACGATGACGATGACAGAAAAAACTGCACGCAATGCGGTTATTTTTGGTGAACTTTTGAGTCGATTGACCAAACTTGTCATGAATTCTGCTCCCTGAAAATGAATGAGATGGCTTGGGCTATTGCCTTCCAAGGTCACGCAATTAACAGGCCAGCTGAGGCTCCACGTGCTGAGTCAATGTGTGAGCATCACCAGGCTGCAGGTGAATCACGTCTGGTCCGGCGTTAGCCGCTTCAATGCACATGAAGTCTGACCAGCCGTCATCTGGTACGTCGGGCATCGTGCTAGCGTTGACCTGGCCCGGATTCCACACCACGACACTTTGGCTGCCTTCAACATCGATGACGATGCGGCGCTGCCAATCAGGGTCCACGAGCGTGTAGCGATGGCTGCGCGGCACGGGTGACTCCAAGCGATGTTCATAGGTTCTGTCGCAAGCTTGACCCAGCGCAAATGGACTGCGCTGCACGTCTTGCTTTAAATCGCGCAGACGGTCGGTGTAGGTCAGGCCCTGAAGACCTTCAATCGAGATTCGCTGGGCGTCGCTGACGGCGTAATAGCTGTGCAAGGCTTGTGACAACACAAACAGGTCGCTGCCATGGTTGCGCGTTTGCAGTGTTTGGCGAAGCGTATCCCCCAGCGTGATGGTAAGGCTGACGTGCAAACCGGCAGGAACGCCCGCCGTGACAGGGAGGCTTTCAGACTGAGAGACTGGCTCAAAGCTCAATGAAACTTCGTCGTCGCAGCTGGTGTGAATGGCGCTGATCTGCCAAGTCAAGTTGCGCACGGGGCCGTGCTGGGCGGCACTGCTGGTTTGGCCCTGCTTGGCGAACCATGGCCAACACACTGGCACGCCTCCTCGTATAGCGGCAGGTTCCGGCATAGAGGTCGGAGAAACCCAAAAAACGTCGTGTTGACCCGTTGGCAGCCAGGACATGACATGTGCGCCATGCAAAGAAACCACCGCCTTGCCATGGCGCGTGCTCAGTTGCAAGGCCTGGTGGCCCGCAAACTGAACCGCGGTGATCTGCGATGGCAGCGACAAGTCGCGTTACTCGACCTTGGCTTTACTGCGCAGGTCTTGTTGAAAAGCACTGAGCTTTTGTTGCTGCATTTGCTGAGAAATTTGCGGCTTGACCTCTTCGAAGGCCGGCAGCTTGATGTCGCGGACATCGTCGACACGGATGACATGGAAACCAAACTGGGTTTTGACAGGTTCTTGTGTCAGTTGGCCTTTGTTCAACTTGAGCAGGGCTGCGCTGAACTCAGGGACATAACTGCTGGGGTTGGCCCAATCGAGGTCGCCGCCATTGGCACCGGAGCCGGTGTCTTTAGACTGCTTCTTGGCGATGTCTTCAAACTTGCCGCCTTTTTTCAGGTTCGCGATGATGCTCTTGGCTTCGGCTTCTTTTTCTACCAAGATGTGGTGAGCCTTGTATTCTTTGCCGCCGTTGGCTGCTGCAAACTTGTCGTACTCGGCTTTAAGATCGGCGTCTGTGATCGGATTTTTCTTTTGAAAGTCATTGAAAAGTTGACGAATCAGAATGGTCTGACGTGCCAATTCCATCTGCACCTTGAACTCGTCCGTGGCAGCCAGCCCCAGTTTGTCGGCTTCTTGCATGAAGACTTCGCGGGCAATCACTTCTTCTCGCAATTGGCCCTGCATCTCAGGGGTGATCGGGCGACCGCTGCTTTCAATTTGTTGAGCCAGCGAATCGATCCGGGTTTTAGGCACCGCTTTGCCGTTGACGATGGCGACGTTTTGGGCCATCGCAGCAGACGCGCCAAGTGTCATCAAGCAAGTGAGAGTCGTCGCCAACAGAATATTTTTTTGCATGCGGAATCCTTACGATCGTGAAAGATGAAATAAGTTAAAAAACGAGTAGAAAGACAAAACATCAGATTGTGTCAAGCGCGTCAAACTCAAGCGTGCCATCCAGAATCAAGGCCTGTCGATGATCTCTATGGCCAAAGCGTGCAGCCCTTGGTCGATGAAATTTTGGAGTGAATCATACACAAGCCGATGGCGGGAAACGCGGCTCTTGCCTTTAAAAAGTTCACTGGCAATACGCACGCGAAAGTGTGTGCCGAAACCTTCTGCATTTGCCCCCACATGACCGGCATGGTCGCCACTTTCGTCGATGACCTGCAACTCAGTGGGCTGCAAATCAACACGCAGCTGAGCCTCAATGGCCGTGACTGTTGGTAGCAGGGGCGCAGTAGCTTGGTTCATGGGGCTGAATCCGGTTTGATGTACTTGTTCAAGTACAACGCTTGGAGGGCCACAAATACAAACATCAGCCCGAGACCACCGAACAACTTGAAGTTCACCCAGGTACTGGTCGAGAAGTTAAATGCGACCCAGAGATTGAGAACCCCCATGGCGGCAAAAAAGGCAACCCAGCTGAGATTGACACGTTGCCAGATGGCATCCGGCAGGCTCATTTGCGCGCCCATCATGGACTTGATGCCGTTCTTTTTAAAGACCAGTTGACCTACCAACAAAGCCCCGCCCATGACCCAATACAGCACGGTTGGCTTCCACTTGATGAAGCTCTCGCTGTGAAAGTAAATGGTCGCGCCGCCCAGCAACGTGACCAGCCCAAGACTCACCCAGAGCATGGTGTCGACTTTTTTGCCGGCTATTTTGAGCCAAAAAATTTGCAGCATCGTGGCCACCATGACCACCACCGTGGCCAACAACACCGGCGCTTCTGCCGGGCCCACCATGCCCCCAGCGACCATGAAGCCGAGCCAGTCTGTCGCCGTGCCGGCAGCCCAGTCGCGGTTGCCTTCGGCGTACTTGAACATGCCAAAGAACAAAGCAATTGGCAAAAAGTCGAACAATATTTTCATGGCGTGATTATGGCGGGCGAAGGTGAATGGATTGGCAGGCCTGCGTAAAGTTTTTTCACGCGGCTAGCCTCACTTCGGCGTGAAGTCCAGCGACGCCGAGTTCATGCAATAACGCAGGCCTGTCGGCGCCGGGCCGTCCTCAAACACATGACCCAAGTGTGAGCCGCAATCAGGGCAGTGCGCTTCGACGCGCTGGCCAAACAACGAACGGTCGATCTTGGTGGCAACCGCATCGCCGTCCAGCGGTGCAAAGTAGCTGGGCCAGCCGGAGCCTGACTCGTACTTGGTAGCGGCGTCAAACAGTGGTTTTCCGCAGCAAATGCAAGCGTAAGTGCCGTCGGCCTTGTTGCCTTCGTATTTGCCGGTGAAGGCGCGCTCTGTCGACTCATGGCGCGTGATGTCAAAAGCGGTGGGCTCGGCACCTTTTTCGGCCAGCAGGGCCTTCCATTCGGCTTCTGTTTTTTCAATTTTGTAGGTCATGAGGATTCCTCTTTGAAAGTGATTTTACGAACTGCAGCTGATCTCAATACCTGAGGCCCAGTCTGGGGGGAAATCGGCCAAGGCGTGGTGGCCAGCGATGTCTTCGTGCTCATCAAACGGCGATTGAAGGACGTGCAAGAGCTTCTCAACTTCTGAAAAGTCTTGAACGCACGCGGCGCGAATAGCCTGCTCGCCCAGGTGGTTGCGCAAAATGAACTTGGGGTTGGTCATGCGCATCAGTGCGTGGCTAGCGGGCGGGTCGAGTTGTTCAAGACGAGCCGCGTAGGGCTTGGCCCAAGCCTCAAAAGCGGCACGGTCTAAAAAGAGGTCACGCACCGACTCGCGGCCTGCTGGATTTGAAAAGCTGCACAGCCGACGCCAAAAAATGGTGTGGTCGATTTGATGCGCTGCGAGCAGCTTCAAGGTGTTTTCAATCAACGCTTTGTCATCGTTCTGAGCCGTCCCGTCGGTCAAACCGAGCTTGGCGCGCATGCGGCTTTCCAAGGCATTCGGGAACACGGTTTTGTACGACTCCAATGCCGCCAGCGCGTGCTCCTGGTTTTCGATCAAGGGCAGCAGCGCCTGACCCAGACAGAAGAGATTCCAATAAGCGATGTTCGGTTGCTTGTTGTAGGCGTAGCGGCCTTGGTTGTCTGAATGGTTGCAAATATGGCCCGGGTCGAAGGCATCCAAAAACTGGAAGGGGCCGTAATCAATCGTCAGCCCGAGGATGCTCATGTTGTCGGTGTTCATCACGCCATGGCAAAAGCCCACCGCTTGCCATGCCGCCATGAGCTCGGCCGTGCGCTCGCTGACGGCTTGCAGCAAGGCAGCATAGGGCTGGGCTGCATCGCGGCAGGCCGGGTAATGGTGCTCGATGACAAAGTCGGCGAGTGTTTTCAGTTGGTCGTGCTGATTGGCGTGGCTGAAATGTTCGAAATGCCCGAAGCGGATGAAGCTCGGAGAGATGCGCGCCACCACGGCAGCAGTTTCAACTTCTTCGCGGCGCACGCGGTCGTCAGAACCTGTGATGCACAGGGCACGGGTGGTCGGAATGCCCAAGCCATGCATGGCTTCTGAGCAGAGGTATTCGCGGATGGAGCTGCGCAACACCGCACGGCCATCGCCGCCACGGGAATAGGGCGTCAGGCCCGCGCCCTTGAGCTGCAGCTCCCTACCGCCTTGCAGCGTTTGCAACTCTCCCAGCAGTGTGGCCCGACCGTCGCCCAGTTGCCCGGCCCATTGGCCGAACTGGTGCCCGCTGTAAACGCTGGCCAAGGGCTCAGTGCCCGGCAGCACGCGGTTGCCGGTGAATGTCTCCAGCGCCTCTTGCGAGGCCAGCCACGACACGTCCAGGCCCAGTTCGCGGGCCAAGGCAGCGTTGCGACTGACCCAGTACGGCTCACTGAGTGGACGCACCGGTTGCGGTGTCGAAAAATCACTGCCGAGCCGGGCGAAGCGGTTTCGCCATGTCAGCGCTGCGGTCGAAGGCATTTGCAAAGTCATGCCAAGATTGTCTCTGAGTTGAAAAAAACAGTCTGCTGGACGGACAATTTTTGCATCCAGCGGCCCCCCAGCTGCGGCATGATGTCGATCTGAGCAAGACAATGCCACACAACCAATACGAAACACACGGAGATTCAAGATGCTCGGCTTAATGCAAGACCAACCGTTGCTGATTTCAAACCTGATTGATTTTGCAGAGCGGCATCACGCTGACGTCGAAATCGTCTCGCGCCGGGTCGAGGGCGATATTCACCGCTACACCTACAAAGACGCGGCGCAGCGCTCACGCCAGGTCGCCCATGCGCTCGACGCTATGGCGCTGGAGTTCAGCGACCGTGTCGCCACGCTGGCCTGGAATGGCTACCGCCACTTTGAGCTGTATTACGGCGTCAGCGGTTCGGGGCGTGTGCTGCACACCATCAACCCACGCCTGCACCCCGACCAAGTCGCTTGGATTGCCAACCACGCTGAAGACCAAGTGCTGTGCTTTGACATGAGCTTTTTGCCCTTGGTGCAAGCCGTCCACAGCCAGTGCAAAACCATTCGCCAATTTGTCGCGCTGTGTGACGCCGACAAACTGCCGGCTGACAGCGGGATTCCCGGGCTCATCACCTACGAAGCCTGGATCGCCCCGCACCCTAAAACGTACCGTTGGCCGACGTTTGACGAAAACTCGGCTTCGAGCATGTGCTACACCAGCGGCACCACCGGCCACCCCAAGGCCGCACTGTACAGCCACCGATCCACCACTTTGCATGCCTACGCTGCCGCCTTGCCAGACGTCATGAGCTTGTCGGCGGGCGATTCTGTGTTGCCGGTGGTCCCGATGTTTCACGTCAATGCCTGGGGGATTCCTTACTCCGCCTCGCTCACCGGGGCCAAACTGGTGTTCCCGGGGCCGGCGCTGGACGGCAAATCTATTTACGAATTGATTGAAGCCGAGCAGGTCACCTACGCTGCAGGTGTGCCGACGGTTTGGCAAATGTTGCTGACCCACATGAAACCGGCAGGCCTGCATTTCTCCAGCTTGAAGCGCACAGTGATTGGTGGCTCTGCCTGCCCGCCGGCGATGATCACTGCCTTCAACGACGACTACGGCGTGGAGGTCTTGCACGCTTGGGGCATGACCGAAATGAGCCCACTGGGAACGCTGTGTAGCCTGAAGAACAAACACCAAGGCTTGCCAGCAGCTGAAAAAATGAAGATTCGCCTGAAGCAAGGCAGGGCAATTTTCGGCGTTGACATGAAAATTGTCGATGAGCATGGCGCTGAGCTGCCGTGGGACGGCAAAACCTATGGCGATTTGCTGGTCAAAGGGCCGTGGATCGTGAAGGACTATTACAAAGGGGAGGGCGCTGCACCGTTGGTCGACGGCTGGTTTCCCACTGGCGACGTAGCCACGATTGACGCCGACGGCTACATGCAAATCACCGACCGCAGCAAGGACGTGATCAAGTCGGGCGGAGAGTGGATCAGTTCCATCGACATTGAAAATATCGCCGTGGCCCACCCAGCGGTGGCCATGGCCGCCTGTATTGGCGTGGCGCACCCCAAATGGGACGAGCGCCCGATCATTGCGGTGGTCAAAAAACCGGGAGCCGAGGTCAGCCGCGAAGAACTGCTGCGCTTCTACGAAGGCAAAACCGCCAAGTGGCAGATCCCCGACGACGTGGTGTTTGTCGATGCGATCCCGATCGGTGCCACCGGCAAGATGCTCAAAACCCGGCTGCGTGAAGTGCTGAAAGACTACGAGCTGCCGGCTTGAGTGTTCGTTTAGTCGTGCTCCAAATCCCAAATAAAGTGCGCGTCGGTGAGCAGTCCATAAAAAGCTTTTAAGGCGCTGACTTGGGCTTGCAGGGCGCTGTTTTCTGCCGCCGTGGCTAGGCGCCGGGCCAGTAGCAAGGATTGCAGATCGCCTTCGCCCAAGGCATAAGCGCGCTGCACCAGCTTGGCGTTGTCTTGCATGGCGCGTGCGCCTTCGTTGGCCATTTGCAGGCTTTCATACAAACCGCGAGCCGTCACGAAGGCGGTCGCCAACTCGGTCTCTAATTCGCGTTGCGTCAGCTCCACGGCTTGGCGGGCCACTTCAACAGCCGCAAGTGCTTTAGCACTGCGTGAATCGCGCAAGCCACCGGTCAAGGGAATGCTGATGCTCACACCCATCAACCGTTCGCGACCGCCCACCTCTGATGTGCTGTAGACACCCAGAGTCGGATCGGCAAAGCGACTGGCACGGGCATGCTCGGCCTGCGCCTGTGCGATTCGCAGCTGTGTCTGGGCGAGCTTGAGCACATCGCTTTCGGCCATGATCCGCTCACGCCACGGGCTAACGTCTTCCTCCATCAGCAGCGGGGAAGGCAGGGCGATACGCAGTGGCTTGATGCCGGGGAATCTAACGGAGATGCGCGCCCAAGCGGCGGCGGCCTGGGTCTGCGCATCGTTGTTTTGGCGCTTTTGTTCCGCCAGTTCTGCATTGGCCAGGTTGAGGTCGAGCCGAGAGGCGTCACCGGCACGGCTGCGCTTGTCAACGGCCATCACGTTGTCTTGCACGGCCTGCAAATTAGCCGCAGCCAACTCACGCCCACGTTCCGACGCCAGCCAATCGATCCAGAGCGACAGCAAGTCTTTGGCTGACTCGTGCATGGCCTCGCCATAGCGCGCCTCAGACTCTTCGATCGTGGCTTTGCCCATGTTGCGGTCAGCTGCGCCCTTGCCGGGCAGCCGAATCGCGCGCTCAACGCCGACATTCCACTCACGGTATTGCGCACCCGTGTCGATGGATCGGCGTTGACCAAACGCTTTGGCTGTCCATTCGTAGGGTGAGAGCTCGAGGATATTGGATTCTTGCCGGGCGACTGCCAATCCGGCTCGGGCGGCAGCGACGCGCGGGTCTTGTTCCAGCAGTGGGCGTGCTAATTCGGTCGGCAACAGCCCGACTGCGGCGGGTGCTTGCAAGGCATAAACAGGCACCAGCACGGAGAGCAAGCTGAGCATGAGGAGTCGAATCATCATGCGATGTCTCCAGCTTCTACAACCGGCGTTATCCAATAACGCAAACCTGCACCCGCCAACTGCGCTCGGATAGCCGCGAGTAAGGCGTCTTTGTCAGCGCTGGCAATGATGACTTGCACTTGGGTCGCAAAGCCACGGCCAAGCACTTGCTCGGTCTGGCTGAGGGCGTTAAAAGTCAGGCCATGCGCGGCGGTGGGCGCGCTGGTGAAGAAGTTGGCATTCGGCGACATGAGGAGCAAGTCGAGCAGTTTTTCTTCGACGGCCGGTGGGCAGAGCAAAGTCAGGCACAGGTCAGACATCAGAATTCTTTCTTTTCGCAAAGCCAAAGCGCAAATACAAAATCGGCAGCAGCATCAAGGTCAAGGCCGTGGCCGTGATCAATCCGCCAATCACAACGATCGCCAGCGGACGTTGAATTTCAGAGCCTGGCCCGGTGGCAAAGAGCAGGGGAATCAAACCAAAGGCTGTGATGGAGGCGGTCATCAACACGGGCCGGAGTCGGCGCTTGGCACCTTGCACCACGACCTCCATCATGGCCAAGCCTTCGCTTTTCAGTTGGTTGAAATAGCTCACCAAGACCACGCCGTTGAGCACCGTGATGCCCAGCAGTGCAATGAAACCGACCGAGGCCGGCACCGACAGGTATTCGCCGGTGACCCACAAAGCAACGATGCCGCCCACCAGCGCAAACGGGATGATGCTCAAAATCAGCAGCGCTTGGCGGACTGATCGGAAGGTTGAAAACAGCAACACGAAAATCAAGCCGAGGGCGACCGGCACCACCACGGTGAGGCGAGCTGCCGCGCGTTGCTGGTTTTCAAACTGGCCGCCCCAACTGATGCGGTAACCCGGCTCAAGCGGGACTTTTTGAGCGACCAGCGTTTTCGATTCTTCGACAAAGCCGACCAAGTCTCGGTTGGCCACATTGGCCACGACCACGCTGTAACGGCTGCCCATTTCCCGGTCAATCTTGACGGGGCCGGCGGCACGTTCCAGCTTGGCCACGCTGGCCAAGGCCACCGTGTTGCCGTTTTTGCTGGTGATGCGCATGGCCGAAAAATCAGCCGGCGACATGCGCAGACTTTCAGAGCCGCGCAAGACAATCGGCGTGCGACGATTGCCTTCAATCACCACACCGGCGCGTTGACCTTCAATCTGCATGCGCAGCGCGTCCTGAATTTCCTCGACGCTCAAGCCCAGCCGACCCGCTTGCAAACGGTCCACCGTCACCTTCAGGTATTGCACGCCGTCGTTTTGTACGGTGTAGACGTCTTGGTTGCCCGGCACGGTCTTCAGCAGGGCTTCAATCTGGCGAGCGTAGGCGTTCAATTGGCCCAAGTCGGGGCCAAAGATCTTGACGGCCAAGTCGCCACGCACGCCGATGATCATCTCTGAGACACGCATCTCGATCGGTTGCGTGAAGCTGTAGAGAATGCCTGGCATGGGATCGAGTACCTTGCGCACTTCATCCTTCAATGCTTCTTTGGTTTTCATGCGCCACTCGCCTTGCGGTTTGAGCAGCAAGTAGGTGTCGGTCTGGTTCAGACCCATCGGATCCAGCCCAATTTCGTCGGAGCCTGCACGGGCCACGATGCCGTGCACTTCGGGAATGGCAGCCATGATGGCTTGCTGAATTTTCAAGTCCAGCGCAGCGCTTTGTTCCAAGCTGATGGACGGCAGTTTTTCAATGCCGACGATCAAGTCACCTTCGTCCATGGTGGGCATGAAGGTCTTGCCGACCTGGGTGTAAATGACCCCGGCGGCCAGCAGCATGACAAGTGCCGCAGCCGCCACCGTGCGCTGCTGTCGCATGGCCCAGGCAAGAGCCGGCTCATACAGCGTCAAGAGTTGGCGTGGCAACCACGGGTCTTCGTGCTTGACTTCGCGGAGCAAATAAGACGCCAGCACCGGAATGACGGTCAGCGACAAAGCCAGTGAACCAGCCAGCGCAAAAACAATGGTCAGGGCGACCGGCACAAAATATTTGCCTTCAAGCCCTTGCAAGGTCAGCAACGGCAAAAACACGGTGATGATGATCAAAATCCCAGCGGTGACTGGCACCGCGACTTCACGCACCGCGCGGTAGATGATGTGCAGACGCGGCAGCTTGCTGGCGGTCGGATCGGTGGCCAGACGCTGCACGATGTTTTCAACCACCACGATGGCCGCATCGACCAGCATGCCGATGGCAATCGCCAGACCGCCCAAGCTCATCAGGTTGGCCGACATGCCAAACGTGCTCATCAGAATGAAGGTGATGAGGGCCGCCAATGGCAGCACCAGCGCCACCGTCAGTGCGGCGCGAATATTCCCCAAAAACAGGCCCAGCAAAATAATCACCAGCACCGTTGCTTCGAGTAAGGCGGATGTGACAGCGTGAACCGCTTTGGTGACCAGTGAG